>CAIZXK010000283.1 GCA_903936865.1 uncultured Bacteroidales bacterium
GGTCGTAAACAAGGCGACATGCTTGCTTATTCAAATTTTCTGATCTTTCTTCTGATTTTTATCTCCGCTGCTCTTTTTGCAGTAATTACCAAACATTTTGGCACAAACTCCATTTTTATTTTTCTGGTTATACTCATATTTACCATGAGTTTGCTGATGATTAAATATGTTCCTAATATGTTAGTGAGATTTAAAGGCTTGCTGAAGATAAAATAAAAATAAAAATAAAAAACAAAATCATTCAATCAATATGATAAAAACAATACTTGCTATCTACCGTTTCCTTCTTTCACTCCGCTATAATGTAGAGATTAAAGGTATAGATGTTCTTAAAAACAGCAAATCAAAATTCATTTTGCCAAATCATCAGGCTTTGGTCGATCCGCAGATTCTTTTCCCACATATACTTAAATATATAAAGGCAGTTCCTGTGGCTTCCGAAATATATTATAACAAACCCGTATTAAAACAATTGTTCGATGTATTCGGAACTGTTATCGTTAGCGATATTACCAGCAGTAACCGGGATGCTGATGCCTTAAAAAATATTTATACTAATGTTGTAAAGGCTTTGGAAACCGGCAAAAGTGTAGTACTTTATCCTTCCGGACAAATTGCAGGACAAGGCTACGAAAAGATTTTCAACAAGCAGAGTGCGTGGGCAATCGTTGATAATATTCCAGAAAATACATCGGTAATTGGAGTTAGGATTAGCGGTTTGTGGGGAAGTATGTGGTCAAGAGCATGGGTTGGTAAGTCGCCACATTTTATAAATACTTATCTGAAAGCTATCTTTCTTGTTTTGGCTAATTTAATTTTCTTTCTGCCACGCCGAAAAGTAAAAATAGAATTTGTCGATATTACTAAAGATGCCATAAAAAAGTCAAAAGAAAGCAAGCAAGCATTCAATATTTTCCTCGAAGACTTCTATAATATAAATGGAGAAGAAAAACTATTATTCTTAAAGCATTATTTTTATGCTCCTGCACTCAAACGTGATTTACCAACACGCATAGAAGGTTCCGTAGAAGATATGAAAACCAATGCCGAAGCAAAAACTGATGATATTCCCGATGAAATATTCCATAAAGTTGCTGAAATTATAGCTAAAAACACTGCAATCCACAACGATAAAATTAAAATTACATCCAATCTTATTCTGGAATTAAATGTAGATTCACTGATGATGGTATCAATTATCAGCGATGTAGAGGAAAGCTTTGAAGTTGTTTCCCAAATTGAAATTGAATTTGTAACTACAGTAAATGATCTTTGTCGCATTGCCATGAATCAGCAGGTTAACAAAGATATTCTAAAACCAGGTAAGTTGCATATACGTTTAGAGGAATTACATGATATTGATATAGATAAGAAAAAGAATATAGTTGAATCATTCCTTAGTGTTTTTAGTAAAGAACAAAAAGAACACTTTGCTTATGATAAAATTCTGGGTTCAACTTCCCGCAAAGACTTTATGCTTAAAGCCTATGTAGTTTCCAAAATCATCAGTAAGGAAGTAGAAGGCAAATATGTAGGAATTATGCTTCCTGCATTACAAAGCACTACCTTGTTGGTGATTTCTACTTATATGGCTGGCAAAATTCCGGTTATGTTAAACTGGACAGTAGGTAAAAAAGTGCTGGATCATTGTGTGGCTGATGTCGATTTAAAGGTAATTCTTACAGCCAAAGCTTTTCACGACAAAGTACAGGATTTACTTTCCGAAAGCGTAAAACAAAAATGTATATTTTTTGAGCAAAAAGTGAAAGAAATCTCTCTGTTCACTAAAATATCGGGTGTATTTAGCTTTTTAATGAAGTCGAAGCCAAAAATAATGCCCAACGATACAGCGGTTATTCTGTTTACGTCGGGTAGCGAATCTTTGCCCAAAGCAGTTCCTTTAACACATCAAAATAAAGTATTAGTCTGGCCTTACAGAAGGAATATTGGAAGAAGTCTTTATTGGATAAACCACAAGATAATTGGTGCTGACACTCTTGACGTAAATATTGGCGTCATCGGCATAGCGACAGAAGTTTAGACCCCGCTTCTCCAGTTCAATGTCCAGTTCATTCAGCATGATATTGCTCAATAGCGGCGACAATGGGCCCCCTTGCGGACACCCTTCTTCGGTTTCCTCTACCACTCCCTGTATCATTACGCCTGACTTCAGATATTTTCCGATCAGGGACAGCACCCGGCGACCCTTGATCGTTGTCGATAGCA
>CAIZXK010000284.1 GCA_903936865.1 uncultured Bacteroidales bacterium
CACTACCACTAGGAGCATATATTCCATAGGTACTGGTTGGAGATCCACTGGTAATATTAATAGAATTATTATAATAATTATAATTGTTAGTAGATGAATTATATATTCCATATACAGTTCCTGAGCCTGCTTCCTGTGAAATAAAATTATTGGCAACCAAAGCGGGTTGGGTTGCTAAATTTGAGTTGGAAGAAAGATACATACAATAATTAGAGCTTGTAGCTTTTAGATGTACTTTATTCTTTGTAATTTTTTGTACATTATTATTGTATGACAGGTATATACCGTAAGAAGCTGTGCTCGTACCTGAATTATGAACAGAATTGGATTCTACGGTTGAAGAATCAGTATAATACAAATAGATTCCATAATAATAGAAATCAATTACAGTATTTCCCGTAAATTTTGTGTTATACTTCATGTTTGTTGAACTTCCATACCAGTAAATTCCATAATAACCTCCTGAAATTCTGTTATTGCTAAACTCATTGTTTCTGTCTTTTCCTGTTGATGTTGAATAAATCGGACAATAAGTACTGGTTGTTGAAACATCAGTTTCAATTTTATTACCTGTAAAGATATTATTATTTGCACCATTGCCTATTTCAACAGCTCTTGTAATAGTAGCTCCTGATGATTTTATAGTAATGTTCTCGAAGCGGAAATAGTCAGTACCATTTAATTTTAAAACGGCATTACTGGTTGATGTTCCTGTATAAGTAAGAATTACAGAAGCACTATTGCTGTTTTGAGAGCGGAAAGTAATGGTAGAATTTGGACCTACTCCGGAAACTTGATTAATAATAAGTTGTTCGTCATAAGTTCCCGGTAATACATCAAAAATAACATTTCCACATACTCCTGAACTGTTAACAGCCTGCATAGCAGCATTAAAACCAGGATAATTTCCAGTTGTTCCAATAGTAAATAAGCCTGTCATACATGCAGCAAATGAATTATAGGCAGTATCGTTAATTGCATACATATCAATACTTCCATTGGGATTAAAAGTCCAGGCTTTAATTTCATGCAATCCACCGGCAAATGGAATATTAGCTAATTGGAAAGGAGCAGACAGCTGACCACCTGTGATATTTCCTGTCCATGGAACCGGATTTTGTGAAACTCCGTCAATTGACCAACCAATAGTTGCGGAAGTTAAATGTGAAGTGCCATAATTTTTAATTATAACAGTAACTGGAGTATTAATATTAGAACTTATAGTTGCTGTTGGAGATGTAATCTGATCAATACCTGCATCAACTGCAGGTATATTAGTAACAATAACTACAACAGGAGTAGATATACTATTACAACCTGGTACATTTCCCTGTATTTTCATGTTAGGTCGGTTAACAGAAGCGGTTGTTGCAGGTGTTGTGGTACAAATATCTGCTGCATCTGAGTTTCTCCATGCTACAGAATTAGCTGTAGTTGGAGTATATCTGGTTAAAGCATTATAAGTATAAGATGAGTTGTTGAAACAAACTTCAAAAACAACATTATCAATGCCATTCCAAATAAATGGTGTACTGAAATTATGTGTATTCCAGCCAAGAACCTCTGTATAAGCAGTTGTTGAATATACAGGAACTGTATTTGTTACCCATGCTCCTGTTGCCATAACTGATAATGGAGTATGTCCGGCTTTTATTTCGAAATTCTGCAAAGCAGTTCCCTGAACGGTTGCAACATCAAATGCAAGAGAAGTAATAGGACCACCAGTTATACCAAATGAATTTAATTCTGCTTTGGTTACCAGTATCTGATGTTTTGCTCCCCAGTAATAATTTCCATAAGGAGCAGGAAAACCTGTCGTAGTATTAACAGCAGTTCCTGTACCTATTATTGCCTGAGACTGAACACTTGTGTTTGCTGTAACATAAAATGTATCAGTTGCAAATAAGTTTGGTGTTGTAAAACTTGGGCCTTGTCCTAAGCTTGTATTGTTATTAATATTATTATACCAGAACATCGGGCTTGTGGAAGTTGCAGATAAATTAGCCTGAGCAGCATAAATGATTGAAACAGGAGTTACTGCTATTGGAGCCTGAGGTGTGAAACGAGAAATAATAGTTACTTTTGCTGTATCATTTCCTTTAAAAGCATCACCAGATAATTCAACCCAACTATAGAAATAATAGTTTGAATCAGCTGTATTTGCTGGTAATGTAAGTAGTGTATTAAATGTGTAAATGTAATTTGCAGATGGTAAAATATTTACATTTAAAGGCTCACTAACTACATTTATCAGATTTCCATTTAAATTTAAAGCGTATTTTGCAATCAAATTAGTTGCTCCAATAATGGTATCGGAACCCATATTTGTAATTTCAATTTTCACCTGTTTCCCAACCATATTACAGCCGGTAGTTGGTTCAATAACCGAAGTTAAAGAAGCATCAAATGGAGGAGGATTTCCTGTATTGGCTTCAATCATAAATCTGCCAAACTGTGTAGTTTCTGTTAAAGTACCACCAGTTAAGTTTGTTGTGTAATAGAAAGAACCTCTTCTAGCCGGAACCTCAGCCTGACATCCCAACGGATAATAGCCTCCGGTTGTTCCAGTTAATTGAGCAAATCCAATATAAAAATAGTCATTGGCAGTTGTTGTAAATGGTGGATTGGCAAAATTAAATTTTACCCAGCTATTTGTATCTGAAGCTGTTATAACTTTTGAAAATGAAGTATCAATCAAAACTCCATTGCTGTTAAGAATAACTCCATAAAGCTTTTGACCAATGGTATTTGAATTAGTTATATAAGCACTTAATGAAGGAATCATTTTGGCACCATTCATATAATACTTGGTAAGGAATAATCCCTGACCTGCATTAAATCCCAATGAAGTAGTTACTCCGGAAGTATCGGCATAAGCAAATACTGTATCAGTAATTTTTTGTAAATAATTCTTTTCATTATTTGCTGATAAATCGTCATTAGGTACGCTAATCTTTACATTATTGTCACCCAATGAGGTAGGCGTAAAGTTTGCAAATGTGATGGTATCAATTCTTCCACTTGGTATGGAGTCAATTATATGTGTATTAGTGAATGAATTGGCTCCTGAAATCGAAAGATTTACATTAAGATTATATAAAGTATTAGATCCTTTATTTTCGATTAAAGCATTTACCTTATGTGGACTACCTGAAGCAATCGGTAGTTTTCCCAAAGTGTAAAGTGCTTTAACACTTGCATCGTTAGGAACAATAATGTATTCATCTGCACCAATACATGGTTTTAAAGTATCTCTAACTTGTCCATCAATATCCATAGGAATATAAGATATTTTTAGGCCTTTTCTGAACATTAGCGTATTATCAGTGTGTAAATCAGTACTGGAAAAGAAGGATGGATTGGTAGAAATTGAGTTTATATCTTTTCCACTTAGAGCTTGTAAAGCTGTTAAATTTGTTGCAATACTTCCCCAATAAGCTAAGTTAGTACCTGTTGAGTATAAATTATTATAGTCAGAGGCAACTATTGTTGAGCTACCTGATGTATATAATGCATATCCTCCACCAAGATTACTTAAAGCACTATTCCTCAATGAAATGTTTGTTCCACCCGGAGCATAGAATGCATAACCGGAAGTTCCTCCTGCATTTAGTTGTACAGAGTTAAAGTTATAGTCAACGTTTTGTCCGTAATAGGCAGCTATACCATAATTTGTTGATGTTCCGGTATGTTGTGTAACCATATTGTTATATACACGACTGTTACCTGCTGAACTGTTGTTGTAATATATATACATACCATAATTGGTTGAAGTACCAAATACATTCACTTTATTGTTGGAGAATATTCCATTATCATTATAATAAGCATAAATTCCATATACCGTAGTGGATGTATTTCTACTGTTAATTGTATTACCAATTACTTTAATACTGTCCATATAATAAATATATAAACCATAATAGTAGAAATCCTTAATTACATTATTATTTATTTCATGATTTTTTTCTTTAGATGTAGTTCCGATTCCATAAAGATAAACTCCATTATACCCTCCAGAAATAACATTATTATTAATCTTGATTTTCTCTTCTAATGTATTATAGGAATATATGGCAGAAGATCCGGTACTGGTTGAATTTAAGGAAGCATTAATAATATTGTTGGAAATTTCAATGTTTTTAGCAGCATTTGTTATTTCGATGACTTTACCTGAAGAAGTGGTATTTTTTAAAGTCATCCCCTTAATTATTATATTTTGTGCTGCATCAATCTTAATAAGAGAACTAATTGTTGAATTTGCTGGGATATCAAGTATAACACTGGTGCTATCATTGTCTGAGGATTTAAATGTTACAGTATTGATTGCCGAAGAACCTGGAATTGCACCAATTGTAAATTGTTCGAAATAAGTACCTGCTTCAACCAAAAAGGTTGTAGGTCCGCTTATACCGCAGTTTTGTAATGCAACCAATGCATCGTTGAATGTTTGGTAGTCTGAGCCAGCAGCTCCTAAGGAATAATTTCCACTTAACGCACCGGCACAACCATAAACAGTTTTAGAAACGGTATCATTTAATGGGAAAATATCAGCAACGTTATTTGGATTTGAAGTCCATACTTTCAGTTTGGAAATTCCATAATTAAAAGTATAGTTAGTAGCAATTACAATTGAATCCACATCATTTTGAACTAAATTACCAGTCCATGAATAAGAAGGCATAACCACACCATTAATTGAATAGTTAATATCTGCACTTACTAATGGTTGGAGACCCATGTTTTTGATTGTAACTTTAATGTTTTGACTTAAAGTTGTAATCATATTAGCAGGTGCATTAATCATTGAAATTCCTGCATCATTGTTTGGTACAATAAATTCATCTGCACCAATACAAGGGGGATCGGCTCTTAAATCTCCATCAATATCAGTTGTAATGTCAGCTATGGATTCTCCTTTTCCATTAAGGAAGAAATTTAAAACATGTAGATCATACGTTGTTAAATATTGAGGATTTACACTAATTGAATTATAATCCTGACTACTACTTGATTGCAAGGAAGATAAATCAGTTTTAGCTCCATTCCAATAGGCTAAATTAATACCATTTGAATAAATGTTATTATAATTTGTTGAATCAATTGCAGTTACGGTATTAGCATAATAGGCATACCCACCTCCAGTGTTGATAAAATTATTGTTTTTAATTTTTAAAGCGGATCCTCCAGTAATATATATAGAGTAGCCACCTGTTAATGAGCCTTTAGTTACATTTACAGAGTTGTTATAGATGTTCATGTTTTTATTTGTACTACTATAAATTCCATAAACTGTACCAGTTCCAACTGCTTGACTGATAAAATTGTTTGCAATTAAACTTTTACCCGCTGTATTATTATTATTAGAGAAATACATGCAATAATTTGTAGTTAATGCATTCATTCCTATTTTGTTGTTTAAATAATTTCCATTGTCATTGTAATATGCATATAAACCATAAGCAGTTGAATTTAATGAATTATAAACCCTGTTAGAATTAATAATTATACTATCCTGATAATAAGAATAAATACCATAATAGTAAAAATCTTTTATAATATTTCCCGAAATAATATTACCAACTTCTTTAACAGTAGTACTTGAACCATACATATATATACCATAATATCCACCAGTAATTTCATTATTAAATATTGTATTATAATTATCCAGGATTGTTCCGCTTGTATTGTTAATACCAACAACAGTTGAGGCAGTTGATAAAGGCAAATCAATTTTACATCCTTCTATTGTATTATTTTTTGAGCCTCCGGTTAATTCAAATGCTTTTCCGTAAGTTCCGTTTAAAGCTTTTACAGTTATGTTTTTAAATTTTAAATAGCTTGCACCTTCTAATTTAATAACATAATTATTAGTTGTATTTGAAGCATCATATTGAATAATTACATCATTTTTATTTCCTGATTCTGATTCAAAAGTAATTGTATTTGTGCTTGAAGCATTTGCAATTGCAGGAATATAAAGCTGAGTATTATAAACTCCATTTTTAATTTTAAATGTTACATCACCATTTATTCCACAATTGTTTAATGCATTAAATAAATCAGTAAATGTTGGGAAATTAGCAGTTGATGTACCAACAGTATAAGTTCCATTTAAATCCTGACAAGCATAAACATTATAAATAGAAGTATCATTACTTGAATTTTGATCAATGCTGTCGTTTGGTAATTCTGTCCATGCTTTTATTTTATGAGGACCTAAAGCCAGATTTATATTACCTAAATTTATTGAAGAACCAACAAAATCCTGTGGTAAATTACCTGTCCAGTTTACAGAACCTTGATAAACTCCATCAACCGACCATTTTACATTAGCTTTTGTTAAGTTTATCAGTCCAAGATTTTTTACTCTTACAGCAACAGGAATTGTAGTGTTAGCAGTAATTTGAGATGTTGGACTATCAAATCCAGCTACTGTTGCATCATAGTTTTCGGTACTGGTTTGAAAATTTATTTTTATATTTGCCCTTTGACCTGTAGTAACTGAAAGAGAAGGTATTTGACTTGCGCCATAAAACATTACTGACTGATTAGGAACTGTATTGTAATAAAAATTAACTGCTCCGGTTGCATTATTAGGTCTGTACCATTCAACAAAAATCATTAAATTTTCACTACCTGAATAATTGAATAAGGATGAGTTAAAATTAAAGTTTTGCCATCCCGATGCTGTATTAATATTCTGAGAAGTATTTTCATATACTTTTATTGCTCCGTTTTTTGAATTTAAATAATCGGTATAAGTGTTAGGTGTATAATCCTCCGGAACACTTTTCATATATATTCTTAAGGTTGCATTACTTAAATTATAACCTTGAACATCTGCTTTATTGAATGCAATTGATTGGATAGTACCACCTGCCATAATTTCACTTTTCTTAAAAAGCATAGCATTATAACTATATAAATATGTACTGGTTGCACTGGCAATATAAATCGGGCTATTATAACCTGAAGTAGTTGTATTTCCAATTTGCACTGTAGGAGATCCTTTTAAAACCATAAATTGCTGACATGTCCCGCTAGGTAGTGTTGAAGTATTGTTATAAAAATCGGATGCTAAAATTTTGTAACATACAACATTATTATAGGTTTGTGATGGTATTTCAGCGGAATAAGTACTATCACTCACATTTATCATAGGAATAGTTACATCTGAGCCTCCATTAATATTATATGTCAAGTTTACGGTTGTAACTGTAGAAGAGTCTTTAATATAAGCTTTTATATTGAAAGGCCCTGTAACATAAACGGTATCTTTATAGATTGGATTTTTATAAGTAATTACAGGTTCATCAAGTTCATTGTTTGAAGCTAAAACTTGGATATCATCTAATAACCAGCCATATCTCCCTTGTCCTCCCTGAATAGAACCATCAGTTAATCTAAATCTGATTTGTACATTGGCTTGATTAGCAATCAGTGTTGATAAGTCAAATTTTTCTGCTCTCCACCAGGTGTTATTGGGAGTTGTTAGTGTATCTCCCGGCATCCAATAAGTTGTATAAGAATTTTCGCTAAATTTATCTAAAGCAAGAATACCATTACCTCTGTAGTAGGTAGATGAAATAATTTGCCAGTTGGATCCTCCATCTGTAGAATATTGGATAGATCCTCCATCCTGAAATAGTACTTTACAAATCTGGGCAAATTTTAGAAAAACTTTTGAATAACCCAGCGTACTAAAAGAATTAGTAGTGAGGTAAGTGTTTGCTCCAGGTTGCACTACTGTGGAATCTGATCTTAAACCCTTATTACTTAATTTTGTTGAAATTGCCCATGGAGCTGCACCTGTGGGATCTGAAGAACTTGTAACACTATCGCCCGAAGAGGGGAGTTCAAAGTCTTCATGAAAAATAACAGCTGTTTGAGCTGATAATAATGAAGTTGCAAACAATGCAATAAATAGAAAAAAAATTTTTCTCATGATAAAACTGTTTTATTATAAAGATTAATTTATATTAAATTTTTGCAAATATAGTAAAAACAAATAATATAATAGCTAAACATTTAGTGTCTCATAATCTAATTAACTTAGTTTTAACTTTAAATAAAAAATGAAATCTAAATTTTACAGATATTCTGATAAATAGATTTTTAGAAATCCTTTTATGTTAAAATTAGAATATAAATTGAAAGAGGTCTAAAAATTAGATTTTTTTTAGACGAACAAGATATTTAAAAACCTCAATTCCGATAAATCGGGATGAAATAAAAATTGAAGCTCAATGAAGAAAAAGCAATTTTTAAAAGTCTCATAAATAAAAAGACTGGATGTTCCATCGTTTCATAGCAAACAAATTATTACCTTTGCACCCGATTTCAGAAAAGGAAATTAAATGACGGAAAACGAAGTAAAAACCCTTGATATTTACGGGGCTAGAACACATAACCTAAAGAACATCGACATTAGTATACCACGTGATAAACTGGTAGTTATTACCGGATTAAGCGGTAGTGGAAAATCATCGTTGGCTTTCGATACAATATATGCCGAAGGTCAGCGTCGTTATATGGAAACATTTTCAGCTTATGCACGTCAGTTTATTGGTAATCTCGAACGACCTGATGTTGATGAAATAACAGGTTTAAGTCCTGTAATATCTATTGAGCAAAAAACTACTGGTAAAAATCCGCGTTCTACAGTGGGAACTATCACTGAAATTTATGATTTTCTACGTTTACTTTTCGCCAGAGTAGCTGATGCTTATTCTTTTGAAAGTGGAGAAAGAATGGTTCGTCATACCGAAAGTCAAATTATTGAATTGATTTCTGAGCGATATAAAGATAAAAGTATATTGATTTTATCACCTCTTGTAAAGGGAAGAAAAGGACATTATCGCGAATTATTTGAACAGGTTCGCAAACAGGGTTTTTTAAAAGTACGCATTGATGGTGAAATTAAGGAAATTAATTTTGGCATGCAGGCCGATCGTTATAAAATTCATGATATTGAGGTTGTTATTGATAAAATTAAAGTTACTAAAGATTCAGTACATAGGATTGCTCAGGCAGTTCAAATTGCATTGCGACATGGCAAAGGAATGTTAATGGTAATGGAAAGTGATAATTCTGAAGTTCGCCATTACAGCAGGTTGTTAATGTGCCCGGTTACTGGAATTGCTTATGCTGAACCAGAGCCAAATTCATTTTCATTCAATTCTCCTTATGGTGCTTGTCCTCATTGTAATGGATTAGGTGAGATTGCCGAAATGGATATGGATAAGATAATTCCTGATAAAAAATCTTCAATAAAACATGGCGGAATAATACCTGTTGGAATTTATAAGAATAATTGGATTTTTAAGCAATTGGAAGCAATAGCCGAAAAACATAAGTTCAGCCTTAGCGATCCGATTGAAGAGATACCAGATGATGCCATGTATAGCATTTTATACGGATCGGAAGAGGTTTTGAAAGTAAAAAATGATTATTTAGGAGTTACATCTACTTATAACATTAATTTTGAAGGAGTAATTAATTTTATTTCCAATCAAAATACAGATAATTCATCTAAAGGAATTCAAAAATGGGCAAGTAATTTTATGAATAAAATTCCTTGTCCGGATTGTAATGGTATGCGATTGAAAAAGGAATCTCTCCATTTTCGGATTGCTGATAAAAATATAGCTGAATTATCAAATATGGATATGATTGAACTTAAAAATTGGTTCGAAACTATATCTGAAAAACTTGATGAACGTAAGCAAACAATTGCTTATGAAATAGTAAGGGAAATTCAAACCCGCATTAGTTTTTTACTCGATGTAGGTATTGATTATCTAACTCTTAACCGTCCATCAAAAAGCCTTTCCGGAGGAGAATCGCAACGTATTCGTTTGGCTACACAAATAGGATCAAAATTGGTTGGAGTTCTTTATATTCTTGATGAGCCGAGTATTGGACTTCATCAACGTGATAATGTCAGATTAATAAAGGCATTGCAAGATTTACGGGATATTGGAAATTCAGTAATAGTTGTAGAGCATGATAAGGAAATGATATTATCAGCTGATTATGTGATAGATATTGGCCCGGGTGCAGGTATTCATGGAGGAAAAATAGTGGCAGCTGGAAGTCCGGATGAAATAAAAAATAATCATACCACTACCTGTGATTATCTAAGAGGTGAAAAACAGATTTTTGTTCCTGAAAATCGACGTAAACCTATGAAAGAATTTATCTTATTAAAGGGTGCAACTGGAAATAATTTAAAAGATGTTACATTGGAAGTTCCATTGGGAATTTTTATCTGTGTTACAGGAGTTTCGGGAAGTGGAAAATCAAGTTTGATAAATGAAACGTTACATCCTATTTTAAGTAAGATTTTTTATCGTTCAGATAAGAATCCATTACCCTATAAAAAAATAGAAGGTGTTGAAAATATTGACAAAGTTATTGAAATAAACCAATCTCCAATAGGTCGAACTCCTCGTTCAAATCCAGCTACTTATGTCGGTGTCTTTGATGATATACGTAAATTGTTTGCTGCATTGCCCGATTCCAAGATACGTGGTTATTTACCAGGTCGATTTTCTTTTAATGTAAAGGGTGGAAGGTGCGAAACATGCGGAGGTGCTGGATTAAGAACAATAGAAATGAATTTTCTTCCAGATGTTTATGTTCCCTGTGAAGAATGTGGTGGTAAGCGTTATAATCGTGAAACACTTGAAATTAGATATAAAGGAAAGTCGATAAATGATGTTCTTAATATGGATATTGATCAGGCTGTTGAATTCTTTGAAAACATACCTTCCATACTACAAAAAATAAGAACACTCAGAGATGTTGGTTTAGGATATGTGACATTGGGACAGCAATCTACAACGCTTTCGGGTGGTGAAGCACAACGAATTAAGCTGGCAACTGAATTGTCTAAAAAAGACACAGGCAAAACGTTGTATATTTTGGATGAACCAACAACTGGTCTTCATTTTGAGGATATCCGGGTTTTGCTTGAAGTTCTTAACAAATTGGTTGATCGTGGAAATACAGTTTTGGTTATTGAACACAACATGGATGTAATAAAAGTAGCTGATTATATTATAGATATTGGACCCGAAGGTGGTCAAAAAGGAGGAATGATTGTAGCTGAAGGTACTCCGGAAGAGATTTGTAAAAAAAACATTGGTTATACCGCACAATTCCTGAAAAAAGAATTGAAATAAAGAAATTTAACTTAAGAATAGCGAAAAAGCAATTTTTAAAAGTCCCGTTTATTTATTCTCATCCAATGATCTGCAATTACTAATGCTGCCATAGCTTCAACAATCGGGACAGCTCTTGGAACAACACAAACATCGTGTCTGCCTTTTCCTTCAATTATTACTTTATTACCTTCCTTATCAACAGTATGTTGTGATTGCATCAGCGTTGAAACAGGTTTAAATCCAACTCGAAAATATATTTCCTGTCCATTTGATATTCCTCCTTGTATTCCACCTGAATTATTGGTTTGTGTTGAGAAATCACTGTTGAAAATATCATTGTGTTCAGATCCAAACATTTCAGTACCTGAAAATCCACTTCCATATTCAAAACCTTTTACTGCATTTATGCTCAACATGGCTTTTGCTAAATCTGCCTGTAATTTATCAAATACAGGCTCACCCAGATTTGATGGGCAGTTTTTAATTGAACAGAAAATTACACCTCCCAATGTATCTCCTTTTTCTGCGGTTTTATCTATGAGTTTCATCATTTTTTCCGCAGCTTCTGAGTCTGGGCATCTTACCGGGTTACTTTCGATTTTATCCAAACTTATATTGTTGAATTTAGTAGCTTTTATATTTCCAATTTGTGTAACATAAGCATGGAAAGTAATTCCGGATTTCAAAAGCAATTGTTTTGCAATTGCTCCTCCAACAACACGGGATAACGTTTCTCGAGCCGAAGATCTGCCTCCTCCCCTGAAATCGTAATTTCCATATTTTGAAAAATAGGTAAAATCTGCATGAGAAGGACGAAAAGCATTCGATAGATGCTCATATTCTTCAGATTGCTGATTAGTATTTTTTACAAAAAAAGCTATTGGTGCTCCGGTTGTTTTTCCATTAAAAATTCCTGAAATAAATTCGACTATATCCGCTTCATTTCGTTGGGTTGTATAAGTTGATTGTCCGGGACGACGACGGTTCAATTCATGTTGAATCATTTTAAAATCCAACTCCAGATTTGATGGACACCCATTAATCACACCACCAACTGATTGGCCATGAGATTCTCCAAAAGTATTAAGCTGAAATATTTTACCAAAAGTATTGCCTGCCATATTTTAATTCCTTAAAGAACTTTAAGTTCGACATCAAACTTACAAATTTTTTCAATATAAATTACATTATTTTAGAAAAAATAAAAAAATGAATTTCACACAAAGTAAACCTTCAATTTTCAATAATATCGAAAATTTCATTTTTTTAAGCCTGAAATGCATAATATTTTATACTTTTGTTATCTTAAAAAATTGTTTAATAATAAATAATAAAATAATGAAAAATACAGCATTTACAAAGTTTCACATTGAGTTAGGAGCTAAAATGGTGCCATTTGCAGGGTATAATATGCCTGTTCAATATGAAGGATTAATTGCAGAACATCATACTGTTAGAAAAGGAGTTGGTGTTTTTGATGTTTCTCACATGGGCGAGTTTTGGGTAAAAGGTACAAAAGCATTTGATTTTGTTCAAAAAGTTACTTCAAACGATGTTTCAGCATTATATGATGGAAAGGTTCAATACTCCTGTTTTCCTAATGGAAAAGGTGGAATTGTTGATGATTTGTTGGTTTATCGTATCAATGAAATTACTTATTTGTTAGTTGTAAATGCTGCAAATATTGATAAAGACTGGGCTTGGTGTGTTCAACAGGCAGAAGCAATGGGTTTGGAAATTGGGAAAGAGATTTATAATGCTTCTGATGAAATTGCTCAATTAGCAATTCAGGGTCCATTAGCTTTAAAAGCTATGCAAAAGCTTACAGGTACAACTGTAACAGATATGGAATATTATACATTTAAGAAATTGGAATTTGCAGGAATTAAAGATGTAATCTTTTCAACAACAGGTTATACAGGTTCTGGTGGTTGTGAAATATATGTAGCAAATGAAGATGCTGACAAAATCTGGAAAGCTGTTTTTGAAGCTGGTGAGGAATTTGGAATTAAACCAATTGGATTAGGTGCCCGCGATACATTACGTTTGGAAATGGGTTTCTGTTTGTATGGAAATGATATTAATGATACTACTTCTCCAATAGAAGCTGGTTTAGGATGGATAACCAAATTTACTGATACAAAAAACTTTATTGATAAAGATTTTTTATTAGATCAGAAAAAAAATGGTGTAAAACATAAATTAGTTGGTTTTGAAATGATTGACAAGGGTATCCCACGTCAGCATTATGAAATTTGCGATGCAGACGCAAATGTAATAGGAGAAGTAACATCCGGAACTATGGCTCCTTCATTGGGAATCAACATTGGAATGGGTTATGTAAATACATCCTTTACAAAATCTGATACTGAAATCTATATTAAAATCAGGGAAAAACTGATTAAAGCAAAAATAGTAAAATTACCTTTTTATAAAGGTTAATTAAAAAAATATTAAAAAAAAAGCGGGATTTTCATCCCGCTTTTTTTGTATTTATTTAACTGGTTTAATTGTTTGCTTCGGTTTTGTAGCAGCAGGTTTCTTTGGTTTTGTCCCCTGTTTATTAGTTGCTGGAATGCTAACTTTTTCTTTCGGAATAATTATTTCTTCCTTTCTTATAATTGGAGGTGAAGTATCCTTAACCTCAACTTTTAAAGAATCTTTAGAAGGAACTGTTTCCATCTTTAAAGAATCTATAGGTAAAGTAATAATTGAATCTGTTTTATTAATTAAAGCAGTATCAACAGGATTAGATAACGTATCAATAACAGGTAATTTTTCTGGTAAAATTGCAACAGTATCAATAGGAACAATTGTATCAGTTATAAAAGGTTTTATTACTTTTTTCTTTGTTCTTTCCTCTTCAACTTCAATATTTTTTTGTTTTTCATGTCGATAGCCTTGTTTTGTTTTACCAAAGACAAAGTTCATTCCAAAATGAATTCCGAAATTTTTCATATCTGCTAAATATACCGAAGAAAAGTGATCTCCAATCATGTATAATTGAAATGGGCCTATATTAAACGTAAAACCACCCCCTGGATTAAACATATTTCCCGAAACAAAAGTATTGCTTAACGTAATGGCAAGATTTCTCCCGATATTGGTATTGTAAGAAACACTAAGCATCGTATTTACAGCTTCATTGGCAAATTCATTTCGCATTAATAATCCAAATCTGTTTTTACTATTCAAAGCAAATGAAGCACTCAGATATAATTTTGTTTTCAGAGGTGCTTTGTATGATACTCCTGTATACTCTTCAATTCCAATAGTTTCCTTTAAAGAATCTATCAGATTGTCAATAACTTTATCATCAATTTCGCCACCTTTAAATGCCTCATTAATATCTAATCCTGAAAAGGTAAATTCTTTATTTGGATTTTTTGTTTTATAGTCTTTTGTATTTGTTTTCCAGGTTATTGAGCCCAAATCGATAAGACTTGCTCCAAAAGCCCATCGCTTGTTTAGTCTGAATTCCCCTCCAAAATCAAAAGCATATCCATTATTATCCATAAGATTTTTCCATTTTATATCCTTAAGTTGATCATTAATATTCTTAATGCTATCAAATGGTGAAGAGGAATGGATTAATAAATCTGAAGTTGCTGTAATATCATAAGTATTGGGATTTGTAAAAATATTGAGATTGGATTTTTCTGTAAAAACATTAACGATTCCAACCAAATATTTAAATTTCACACCAAAAGCAAATTTCTTACCAAATTCTCTTGCATATCCAATAGCTATTTCAGAATACGCATTCGCTTCATATTTGGTATTACTTAAATTTGCATTTCTACCAATAAACTCAGCATTCCCTTTAAGTAAAAAAATCATAAAATCCTTTGAGTAATTGAAATTTGTAGAAATTTTTGTATTTACTCCCAAGGTAATATAACTCCGTCGAGCCCTAAATCCCATTGCGAAAATTTGTTCTGAAACATCATAACTCAATTTATTATTATCTGATAACGCTCCAATTAATTTGGTTTTATCAATAATCAGTGAATCATCAGCTCTTCGTGTAAAAACATCATTGTATGAAAAGCTTCCGTTGTCTAAATTAAACCGTATTGATGAAATTCCGGGTATTCCCAGATAAAACTTGCAATTTGGCATCAAAGCAGGATTACTGTAGTTTGATTGAGGAATGTTTTGCATAAAATAGATTGTATTTCCATCCTGAGCAAACCCATTTGATGAAAACAATAAAATAAAAAACAACAGT
The DNA here is from genome assembly GCA_903936865.1 of uncultured Bacteroidales bacterium. Taxonomy (GTDB): domain Bacteria; phylum Bacteroidota; class Bacteroidia; order Bacteroidales; family JACABE01; genus JACABE01. The sequence goes on from CAIZXK010000284.1 coordinate 15,406, forward strand.
ATAAGATGTATTTGTTTTATTTTCATAGTATTAGCCTCCATTTTACGGTTTTATATTTACTTTAGCTTTCATACCAAGTTTGACATCAATAAAATCATTGTTGGTGATTTTAACAATCTGATTGTTACTGTAATTACCTGAAGTCAGACGAGCTTTAATAATCAGCTTTTGTGTATTCAGACTTTCAATTTTCCGAACTCTTTCTTTAGAAATCACAACTTCGGTTGTAGTTGCTCTTGCAGAAGTTACAGTATGCAAAACAGGATCAATATTTCCTGATTGTATAACTGAAGTATTGTTAGTTATCATAGAATCAATCACATGAAATAAATTGTTAGTAAAATATACCTGAACATAAGCATCAAGAGGGAAAGCATTATTCGTATAAATTTTAAAAGTAACCTCATCTACATCTTTTATTTTTGCTGCCAAATCAAAGCCAATCGTATCCTGAAGAACAAATCCACCAACTTTACCTTCTAATGGGACTTCAATATTAAAACTTACCTTAAAATTACTGGTGTCAATAATAAAGTTTGAAATTGATGAATCATTTGCAGGATTTGCCTTACCTGTAACTTTATAAATGATTTTCTTTGGTGAAATATTAAAAGCATTTGCTAAATCTGTACTAACTACTGGCGAAATAGTTGTAGTTACTGTTTGTCCAATTTGTGCTGGAGTTGGTGAATTTATCGGAATAGGATTTGGACTGGGAAAATCATTAATATTTCTTATTACAGATCCATTTTGAGCTTGAAGTTTATCTACTTTCAATTCCAAAGGCAAACCGAAAGAATTTTCGATTTTTCCTCCAATTTTAATATTATCCAATTCAAAATTTCCTTCCAATTGTGTATTGAAAACTGAAATTTCAGTAGTGTCACCCATCGGGAATTCATATTGACCTATATAACCAACTAATTTATCGTAGGATATATTTTCCAATACATCATTTACCTGAATGAAATAACTGCTGTTATAAGGATTAATTAAATCTTTATAAAGCCAATGTTCATATTTAAATATAACTTCATTTCTATGACCAGGTAAATTATTAAATGTTATTTTACAACCCGAAATATCAATTGGTGGGATATTAATCACATAAGGAGTTGTTCCTCCATTATAATCAATCGGGATTTCAACCCGAAAATTTTGCCCGTTTGGAAATTTCATATTGGGAATGGTAAGTTTTACTCTTCCTTTGTGATTTATGTCAGTATTTATGCTCAATTTCAGCGTAGCATGTTTAATAAAAACACTATCAAGCTTTTGCTCTGGCTTTGGTAATTGAAAAGAATAAGGTTTTGTAATCGAATAGAAATTGGAATCACCAGTAGGCGGAATAAGTACCAGATTAGATGTATCTGTTTGTATGCTTTGATCAGGTATTTCAAACAAATCTTTTGCCATTACAGATACCATGTTATCAGAATTATATACCAATTTTAAGGCATTTGTCTGGATGTCTACCTGAATAATACCTGAAGTGTCCTTTAATATGTCCTTCAACGTAAGCTTTGAATTGATAAAAGGAGCAGCTAAAGTTGGATCAAATTGATTTTGAGCTAATTTATCAAATTCAAAGTCACCATCTTTTACACACGAGGAAATTAGAAATAATAGTAAGATACTTAGCGAAAATAATAAGTACTTCAATTTTTTTCTAAACCGTATGAGTTTAAAAAATGTAATTTTATTCATAATAAATATTTTAAGCTTTTAGTTTTTAGGCTCTTTAATCTCGTTACGATATGGATTTTTCTTTGCAGCTTTTTCCAAAATCAATTTCTCAAGATAAAGTGTGTTTTTGTCGGCACTTGCAAAAATGGTATCATAATATTCCCAAAGTAATTTGCCGTTTTTGTCAAAAATTGCGACTTTTGAGTCGATAGTATTTCTTGGTTTTTCATTTACTATCTGATTAGATTTGTAAAAGAATACCATTACAACTGCATCAACTTCGCAAAATTTAACCAAATCCTCTTTTGGAATTTTAGAAATGTTGAAAAAATTTATATTGTTTTTTTCAAGCAACGCATTTGTTTTTCTAACATCCTGAATTTCAGAAGTCATACGTTTGCTTTGGTTTTCATTTAAATTTACAGCATAAAAATATTCCTGCAAAAATAGTGACTCATCTTTATGAAGTTTATCAAGGTCATCTACAGTAATATCTCTGGGCATACTCTTTATATCCACAGTAATATCGATTGGAACGATTGCAATTTTCTTATGTATTTTTTGATATACAACAAAATCGTTCATTTCGTAAATAGCTGACTGACTGTTTGATGCTAAAAAAGAAAAAATAAATAAAACCGAAAAAAATAGTCTTAAAATTTTCATAATAAATCCTCCTATAATTTGTAAATTAAAGTTTATAAATAATTAACAAATATAGTTCAAAAAATAAGAAAAATCTAAAAAAAATATTTA
>CAIZXK010000285.1 GCA_903936865.1 uncultured Bacteroidales bacterium
AGGATAGCAGAAGCCAACTTACCAACAAGCAATTGGCTGAACAACGCTTTTATGAAATGCTTGCAAAGGCACTTAAAAAACAAGTAAAACGCAAAGCCACCAAACCATCGGCATCTGCCAACAGAAGAAGACTGGTTACCAAGAAATACAAATCGGTAAAGAAAGAACTCAGAGGTAAAATTACTGACGATAATTAATTGATATATTAATTTGATTATCAATGCAATGAATTGCATCTGCCCTCATCGGAATCGTATCTGTCCTCGTCGGAATTGCATCTGCCCTCATCGGAATCGCATCTGTCCTCGTCGGAATCGCATCTGTTCTCATCGGAATCGTATCTGTCCTCGTCGGAATCGTATCTGTTCTCATCGGAATCGTATCTGCCCTTATCGGAATCGTGTCTGCCCTCATCGGAATTGCATCTGACCTCGTCGGAATTGCATCTGACCTCGTCGGAATTGCGTCTGCCCTCGTCGGAATCGTATCTGTCCTCGTCGGAATCGCATCTGTTCTCATCGGAATCGCATCTGTCCTCATCGGAATTGCATCTGTCCTCGTCGGAATCGTGTCTGACCTCATCGGAATCGTGTCTGTCCTCATCGGAATCGTGTCTGCCCTCATCGGAATCGTGTCTGCCCTTATCGGAATCGTGTCTGCCCTCATCGGAATCGCATCTGTTCTCATCGGAAACGCATCTGTTCTCATCGGAAAAGAATTTAACTAAAACTTTCAATGCGATATACGTTAGTAATATCATTAATCGTAAGCTTTACTGCTTTTATGATGACGTAGTTTCTCTTGGTTGAATCTCATATTTTAACTAAATAAGGTTTTATTATTATCAGGATTAACATCTATTTAATTATATTTTAAAATAGTGTATTTCAGATGTTTTTTTTTTATAATTTTGAGGCGTTGTTATACACAAACAATCAGTTGAAATAAAGGAGGTGATTTCTTTTTGATATTGCAAAAATTTAGTAATCATTTAATATAAAAAATATGACAAACAAACAGAGTAGTAAATTAAAAATGTATCTGGCTTTGAGGATATTTCTTAAGACAAATACTACGTTAATTACTACATTACCCAATGTAAATGAGTTTTTAACGGATCTGGACAAGGCAATTATCCTGATACAGATCAACAGCGAAAATCAACTTTTTAAAAGTAGTGGCATTGCCGACGATAAAAAGCAAAACAGAGATAAGCTGGAGATAATGATATTGGATAATGCCGGACGATTGGCGGCTTATGCAAAATATGCAAAAAATAATCTGTTGATTGCCGAATCCAAATTTAGTATGAGCAGTCTTAAAAACAATACCGATCTCGAATTGGTTGAGATTTCCAACGGCATATATAACCGTATTGAAACCAAAATAACCGAATTAAGTACTTATGGACTTACAGCTGCTACCCAAACTTTGTTTAAAACCAGCACAGATGTTTTTAACACAGCAATTCCAGCTGTACGTCAGACACAGGTAAGCCAGAAAGAGAATACGTTGCAAATAAATAAAGGGATTTCCGAAGCCGATGTTGCAATTGATAATCTGGATACTTTAGTGGAAATGCTTCGTTTTAGCAATCCCGTATTTTATACCGATTACAAAGCTACCCGAATGATAATAGATGCTCCAAGTATAGCACTGGCTGTTAAGGGAATGCTTGTTGATGGTAATGCTGTAAAAGGAGTTGATATTACTTTTATGGATAAAAACAATAACCATGTTGTGGTATTAAAAAAGAAAACGGCCGAAAAAGGTGGTTTTACAGTAAAATCAATACCCGAGGGCGAGTATGGATTAATGATAGGAAAAACAGGTTATATTTCGCAAACCATGGATATATTGGTAAATAATACTGAAACCACAGTAATCAATATAGAAATAATAAAAAAATAAACCACATATACTTCAGCAGGCAATCCATCACCGGTTTGCCTGTTGTGGTTTTTGCGGAGATTATATAAATAGTTGACTGCAATGTAAAAGCGAAAAGAAATAGATGGAATAAAACAATTAAATAGCAAATCTGCCAGATTTCAATCTGCAAGTTTCAACAATATGTCAAATTTTACCGGAACTAATAAACGCAAATCCGGCAGATTTTAAAACGAAAAAACACAAATACTATGAAAAAGATTTACATTTTAATGATTGCAATTTTTACAATGAATATTGCAAATGCACAGTGGCAGCAATGCAACGGACCATATACAGGTTTTGTCAATTGTTTTGCTTCAAGTTCAAGTGTTATTTTTGCTGGAACTTCAAATGGGATTTATAAAACAAATAATGGTGGCCAGAGTTGGGTTGAAATAAGTAATGGGCTGATTCAAAAGAAAATTGGATCACTTGCTGTATTGGGTACAAAAATATTTGCTGCAACTCAAGATTCAGGTTTGTTTGTATCATCAAATATGGGGGTACAATGGATGCCAGCAAATAATTTACCATATAAACAAATTTCATCAATTGTTACTTATAATTCAAAAATCTATGTTTCGGCAAATGGAGTTGGTATTTATTATTCACAAGATACAGGTACAACATGGATTTCAATGAATTCAACAGGTTTATATTTAGGTATTTCAGATATAGCAATTAACGATAGTGCAATTTTTGCTGCAACTTATAATGGCTTATATCAATCTTATGATAATGGAATGACTTGGCAACAATCAACTTTACCAATGTTAGGTTTGCAAATGATTAAGATAAAAGTAAAAGGTTCAAAAATAGCTGCAACTTCCGGAAATGGAGTTTTTATTTCAGATAATAACGGACAAAGCTGGAATGCAGCAAATAACGATTCTTTAGATTATTGGTCAATAAATCCAATACTATTAACTGATAATAACATTTATATTGGTACAATATTCAATGGCTTGTTAAGATCTTCAGACAATGGAGTGAATTGGGAACATGTCAATTCGGGGATAACTTCTTTTAATATAAATGCTTTATTTATAAAAGACAGTGTTTTGTACGCAGGTTCAAATGGAGGAGGAGTATATAAATCAGTTGATAATGGAGATACATGGATACTTTCAAATCAAGGGATAAGAAATTCTAATGTTTATTCAATTTCAGGAAGTGGAAATAATATATTTGCTGTTAATTGGGATGATGGATTATATAAATCGACTGACAATGGTATTAACTGGAGTAAGTTGAATTCTTCTATGAATAATAAATATGTCAGAGAAATATTTTCAAATACAAATTATGTGTTTGCTTTATCTGATAAAGGAATATACAGATCAGATAACTTAGGTAATAGTTGGATTTATAGCAATCAGGGATTTGATAGTTTATATCCAGCTACATGTATTATTGCTTCAGGCAATAATTTAATTGCTGGCAGAGATTGGGGGGGCGGAATTTTTAAATCAACTAATAATGGTTCTAATTGGATTTTAAATGCAAGTTACCCAAATATTCAATATTTACATATAAAGAGTTTTGCCTCAAATATAGATACCGTTTATGCTTTAACAATATATGGAATTTTGAAATCTACTGATGAAGGAATGACTTGGGCATCAATTTATGAACCCGATCTCATTGATTACCTCATGAATGATATTTGTATAAGTGGAAATAATATCCTAATAAGCAAATCTTCAATGATATTTATTGATAATAGCTATGGATGGCTTGGGGTTTCCAATGATAATGGAAATACATGGACTGATTTGGGAATTACACCAAACTATCCCGCAATTACTTCAATGGTATCAAATAGTTCATTTGTTTTTGCAGGCACAAGCTCTGGTATTTATTTGTCAACTAATCATGGTTATAATTGGATTGATGTAACAGATAATATTGAAACCCGAACTATAAATAAAGTAGTAATTAATAATAATTTTTTGATTGTTTCAACTACTTATGGTGCAGTATGGCGTCGTCCATTATCGGATTTTGCTGGTTTTTTAAATATTACTTCTTCAAATATGTTATTTTCTCTTTTCCCCAACCCTGCCACCAACTCACTTACGTTAAACCTCAGCCAACTGCAAAAACTGCAAAATGCCACCGTTAGCATTTACGATATACAAGGCAAGCAACTGCTGCATCAAAATATTGTAGAAACAGAAAATCAAATAGATATCAGGAGCTTTGCCAAAGGAATTTATATAGTAAAAGTGCAAACTGATAAAGAAACACTTCAAAGCAAATTTGTAAAGGAATAATACAATTAAATATCAAATCTGTCAGATTTCAATCTGTAAGTTCCAGCAATAAATCAAATTTTACCGGAACTAATAAACGCAAATCTGGCAGATTTTAAAACAACAGCAATATGAAAAAACAATGAATTTGTTTTTGATAATTATTGGTTTATCAGTATTGTTTCAGTCTTGTAAAAACAAGCAGGATATTCAGTTAGATATTCATAAGTTAGATTTTGCTGAACTCTTTACCTATTCTTTGTCAGTTAATGACAGCATTTTGTTAGATTCTATCACTGATATAATGGTTGACTCAATTTCGAAATACAGGATTGATTTCTTTTTGTCTGCCAATGAGGTTGTTGATTCTATATATAATGATATAAAGTTGGAGTTTCATTTGAATTACGATGATCCTAATGGACCTGTGCCTAGTATTAAAAAGAGGAATCTTTATATCTTAGAAATTACTGAAAGTAATTTTGTAAGAGCAGAAGGATCCAATACAGAAAGAATTGATACTTTAGAAAGAAGCATAAAGGAGTTTATTTTAAATCCCGAAAACAGAGATGATTTGCCTCAAAAAAGATTAATTACAATCGAACCTTACGGAGATGTTGAAGTATCAAAAGGTGATTTTTTTATTTATTTAAAAACGGATTTTGATTTTAAAATGCCAAAAAAATCATTTAGAGAGCTGATAAAATTAACAAATTTGATTCTCCATATCTATTCAAAAATAAGAGATCAAGCTTCATTGAATAGATTTGGCAAATCATTTAAAGAATTGGATTTAGATAAAAAGGTATTTATAGCAAAGTATATCCCATTAAGTATTCGGATTTATTTGTACGAGAAGCCCAAACCGCCACCATTGCCTCCACCTATATTGAATATAAGTTTTCAGTAATTTTTTATAAGAGCTATTAATTGGTTTCAAAATTTCAAAATTTTAAAATAATGAATTCACAAATCATCGTAAACCAAAATTCTGTATCTTTGTTTATGAAATAAAACACAAATTTAAAAATGGCAAAGAAAACCACTTCAACTGCTAATCAGCAAATATCAAAGGAAGAAATCCTTAACGATTATCGTATAGCCAACGAAAGCCGTCAGGCAAGTTTGTTGGGTCGTAAAGAAGTACTCGGAGGCAAAGCCAAGTTCGGTATTTTTGGCGATGGCAAGGAAGTGCCACAACTTGCAATGGCAAAAGCATTCCGCAATGGCGACTGGCGTTCGGGCTATTACCGCGACCAAACCTTTATGCTTGCAACCGGCATGTTTTCACTGGAAGAGTTTTTTGCTCAGCTATATGGTGATACTGATATAAAAGCCACTCCATCCAATGGTGGCCGTTTGATGAATAATCATTTTGCAACCCGTTCACTGGATGAAAAAGGAGAATGGAAAAATCTGATGAACCAAAAAAACTCATCAGCAGATATATCGCCTACAGCCGGACAAATGCCCCGTTTGCTTGGATTGGCATTAGCTTCAAAAATATTTCGCAACGAACCCGATTTAAAGGATGTTGAAAAGTTTACAAGTGGTGGTAATGAAGTTGCTTTCGGAACTATTGGGGATGCAAGTACTTCCGAAGGGCATTTCTTTGAAGCTATTAATGCAGCCGGAGTAATGCAGCTACCAATGGCAATGTCGGTTTGGGACGATGGCTGGGGAATTTCGGTTCCCAATAAATATCAAACAACCAAGCAAAATATATCTGAAGTTCTCAAAGGATTCGAACGCGACGAAAAAGGAGATGGTTATCTTATTTATCGTGCCAAAGGTTGGGATTATCCAGAACTTTGCCGTATCTATAAAGAAGGTGTGGAAATTTGCAGAAAGAAACATATCCCTGTTTTGTTTCATATCAGTGAGTTAACTCAACCTCAGGGGCATTCTACTTCTGGTTCGCACGAACGCTATAAATCAAAGGAACGTCTGGAATGGGAAACAGAGAATGATTGTATTAAAAGAATGCGCGAATGGATAGTAACTGAAAATATAGCAACAGAAGAAGAACTTAATACCATAGAAGCAGAGTCGGTAACTCGTGTGAAGGAAGCCCGCAAAAATGCCTGGAACAATTACATGAATCCATTAAAAAAGAAACGGGACGAGTTTCTGGAACTATGTAATATTACAACGTGTTCGTGTGCTAAAACAGATAAAATTGCCCGTATCAAACAGGATTTGAAGTTTATCGGCGAACCCATCCGAAAGGATATTATATCATCGGCACGTAAAATATTGCGTTTAATATGTGATCAATGCAGCAATCCGGCCAACTCATTAAAAATAAATGTTACCGAATGGCTAACAAAAGCCATGCAGGAAGGTGCAGAAAGTTATAGTTCGCATTTATATAGCGAAAACGAAAACAGTGCATTGAAAATTAAAGAGATAAAACCAGTTTATTCTGATAGTTCTCCAGTTATAACCGGGAGGGAAGTTTTAAACAAAAATTATGATTACATCTTTTCGCACAATCCACTTACCGTAGTTTTTGGAGAAGATGTAGGAAAAATAGGAGGTGTAAACCAGACACTTGAAGGCATGCAAGCCAAATATGGTGAAAATAGGGTTTTCGATACCGGTATTCGCGAAGCTACCATAATAGGGCAGGGGATAGGATTGGCAATGCGTGGTTTGCGCCCGATAGCAGAAATTCAGTATTTCGATTATCTTTTATATGGATTGCAAACCATGAGCGACGATCTGGCAACACTTCAGTACCGAACCTGTGGTGGGCAGAAAGCTCCATTAATTATCAGTACACGTGGACATCGTCTGGAAGGAATCTGGCATTCAGGTTCGCCATTAAGCATGGTAATAAATTCAATAAGAGGAGTTCATGTGTTGGTTCCGCGCAATATGACCATTGCAGCCGGATTTTATAACACCATGCTTTCATCAGATGATCCGGCATTAATTATTGAACCATTAAATGCTTATCGTTTAAAGGAAAAACTCCCTGATAATATCGGAGAATTTAGAATTCCTTTAGGTGTTCCCGAAATTATTTATGAAGGTACAGATATAACCTTAGTAACGTATGGTTCGTGTGTTCGTATTGCCGAAGATGCTGTTGAGCAATTAAAAGAGTATGATATTTCCTGCGAATTAATTGATGTGCAGAGTTTATTACCATTTGATACAAATCAACTTATTGTTCAATCATTAAAGAAAACCAATAAGATTTTGTTTTTTGACGAAGACGTTCCGGGTGGTGCTTCTGCTTATATGATGCAGAAAGTAATTGAAGATCAGAAAGGATATTTCTATCTGGATGCTGAACCAAGAACATTGTCTGGTACCGATCATCGTGCAGCTTATGGTACAGATGGCGATTATTATTCCAATCCAAATGCAGAAGATGTTTTCGATGCCGTCTACAATATAATGCATGAGGCAAACCCAACAAAGTATCCAAAGATTTTTTAAAATATCATTTCATTTCACAATAAATTGAAATGAATTTCCGTATCTTTGTTATAATTTATAATTGTAATAAAGATGCGGTTTTTATATAGAAACATATTTATTTTTGCTGTTTTCAGTATTCTGGTATTAATTTTATCCTGCAAAAAGGATGAGAATAATTCAATTAGTATCAATGGTAAAATATATGATGGAAATCAAAATATACCGGTAGTGGATGCTGAAGTTACATTTTGGGTTTCCCGATTGGAAAATGGGACTTATAATCCGAATCTTATAGCACTGTTTACTGTAAATACCGATGCAGCAGGAAATTATAGTTTTAATCTTACAAAAGAAAAGGATGCATCCTACCGTATTACAATTGATAAAACAAAATATTTTGGTCAGATAATCGATATAGATGTTGATGATTTACCACCCGGAACTCATAATCTCAATTATACAATTCTTCCCGAAGCATATATAAAACTGCATGTTAAGAATGTAAATTATTTTGACAATAACGATAAAATAGGATATTCAATAACAAATACTCAACCAACAGGAACTAATTGTTGTAATAATCTGCCAACAACCGGAACCGGATATAATTATGAAAATACATCAATCTGCAAAACGTATGGTGCTCAAAAGATTAAGGTAAGCTGGAGTGTTAAAAAAAATAGTATTAATTCTTTATATGATTCTTTAATTTATTGTGTTCCATTTGATACAACTACATTTGATTTAATCTATTGAAATAAAAACTGGCAATATGTATTCTGTTGAAAATTAGTATTTTGATTGTTTTGAATTTAAAATGTAATATTATATAACAATTGAATAATCGTGCATAAGCTAAAAAGTATTAATTTTGCAAAATAAAGAGCGGTAATGATGGATGAGAATTTCGATGATTATAATAATGAAAATATCAATGAGTTAGTCGATAAATTTGAGGAAAGACTTAAATTTAATCAATCTTTCTTTTTTGATGTTGAAGAATATGAAATGCTGATTGATTACTATGTTGAAAATGATAATCTTTCACAAACTAACTTTATCCTGAAACATGCCATAAGCCAACATCCTAATTCTGTGTCAATTCTGTTGAAGAAAGCTCAGGTTTATGTTTATGCGGATAAGCCAAATAAAGCGTTGGAATTGCTTACCCAGTTAGAAAAAATAGAACCTGATAATTCTGATGTTTTTTTTGTTAAAGGAAATATATACAGTCAATTACAAAGATCAGAAAAAGCAATTGAAGAATATCACAAGGCAATTGCAAAATCAGAAGCAATTGATGAGGTTTATTTAAATATTGCCTTTGAATACGAACATCTGAATAATTTCTTAAAATCAATTGAATATTTTAAAAAAGCATTGGAAATTGATACAGAAAATGATGTAATTTTATTTGAACTTTCTTATTGTTACGAACAATCGGGATTGCTTGAAGAAGGAGTTGGATATATTACGGAATATATTGATAAATTTCCATATAGTAAGATAGCATGGACTGTTTTAGGAAATATTTACAGTGCAGGCAATAATGTTGAGAAAGCTGTTGAGGCTTTTGATTTTGCAATAGCAATTGATGAAGCAGATTCTGGCCCATATTACCATAAAGCTTCTGTTTATTATACCAATAGTGAATATCAAAAAGCAATTGATGTTTATAAGGAAATTCTCGATTTAAAATTAGAGTATTTTATGGCGACACCTTATTTTTATATAGGTGAATGTTATGAAAAACTCGAAGAGTATGAAACAGCTATAGAGTTTTATACTGAATCAATTAAAATAGACGAAAATAATCCTGATGCATGGATTGGGAGAGGAATTTGTTTTTATGAATTAAAAAAAATTCTTCAAGGCATTAATGATGTTAAAAAAGGGATAAGTTTGGGTGATCTGGAAAGTATTTCTGATTATAAGCTTATTCTTGCCGAAATGTTATTTAAGGAAAATATGGAAGGTGCATTGGAACTTTATCAGGAAGTTACAATGGAAGCCCCCGAAAATTCTGATGCATGGTTAGATTATTCCGATGCGTTAAGAGACAGAGGTAAATTAAATGAAGCAATTGATGTTTTAATGCATGCCACAATAACTTATCCTGATAAATTAGAATTTATTTACCGTTTGGCAGCTTTATTTCTAATTAATAAACAAGTAAAGGATGCATTTGATACCTTATTGACAGCTATAGATTTAGATAAGTCAAAATCATATATTTCTGAATTTTACGGTTATATTGATGAATTGGAGTTGGACGAATATTTTATAGAAGTGTTATCGCAATTTAAAAGTGATATTGATAAACAAATAAATAATCAGGAATGAAAATAGAATTGTTATTTATGCCTCAACGAAGTGCAAAGCCAAGGGAAAATGGTCTAACTATGGTTATGGATAAAGGCTTAAGTGTAAGGGAAGCTGAAGATTTAGTTAGTACTACCGGTCATTTAATTGATTTTGTTAAGTTGGGTTTTGGAACTTCTTTGTTTACTAATAATTTAGAAGAAAAAATAAATGTTTATCAACGGAATGATATTAAAGTATATTTAGGAGGCACTCTTTTTGAGGCTTTTGTAATAAGGAAACAGTTTGAAGATTACAGGAAATTAATTTCATCTTTAAATATTAATTTCGTAGAGGTTTCTGATGGTTCAATGCAGATGGATCATGATGTTAAATGTGAATATATAAGGATATTAGCAAAAGAGAATACTGTAATTTCAGAAGTGGGTTCAAAAGAAGCGGGTGTCGTTATCTCTCATAATCGCTGGGTTGCAATGATGCAGAATGAATTACAGGCTGGTTCAATTAAAGTTATTGCTGAAGCTCGCGAAAGTGGGAATGTTGGTATTTATGATGCTAAGGGAAATGCAGACACAGAATTAGTTAATGATATTTTGGCGAATGTTCCTCTTGATAAAATTATTTGGGAAGCACCCTTGAAGTCTCAGCAAGTCTGGTTTATTAAACATTTTGGAACCAATGTAAATCTTGGAAATATTGCTCCGGGTGAAGTGATTTCTCTTGAAACTTTACGAATGGGTTTAAGAGGAGATACTTTCCATCAGTTTCTTCCCAATAACATTTCTAATATTTAGTTTGAAATGAAACTTTTAGGTTTAGTAGGAAATCCGCTAACTCATTCCTTTTCGGCTACATATTTTAAAAATAAATTTCAAAAAGAAGGAATAACTGATTTTGATTTTCAACTTTTTCCTTTATCCGACATAAAGGAAATCAATTATTTAATAGAAAGTAAACCCAATTTAATTGGTTTTAGTGTAACAATACCATATAAAAAACGAATTATTCCCTATTTGTCAGAAGTTGATGAAGTTGCAAGTGAAGTTGGTGCAGTAAATTCAGTTAAAGTAATAAGAAAAGATAACAAGATTTTTTTAAAAGGTTATAATACTGATATTATTGGTTTTGAAAACACAATTGATTTGCTGCCAATTGACAAAAGAAGTATAAAAGCATTGGTGCTGGGAACCGGAGGAGCATCAAAATCTGTTGTTTATGTCCTTGAAAAATTTAAAATACCTTATCTTTTGGTTAGCAGAACGCCCGATGAAAATCAAATTAGCTATAATCAAATAGGTAAGAATGAAATAGAAACTTATAAATTAATTATCAACACAACTCCTTTAGGAATGTTTCCTGAAGTAAATGTTTACCCTTTATTGCCTTATGACCTGTTCACAACTTCACATTTTTTGATTGATTTAACATACAATCCGGAGGAGACTTTATTTTTAAAAAAAGGGAAACAAAGAGGATGCATTACTACTAATGGCATGTTTATGTTAGAAAAACAGGCAGAAGCATCCTGGAATATTTGGAC
>CAIZXK010000286.1 GCA_903936865.1 uncultured Bacteroidales bacterium
TACAATATATTTTTTATTAATATTTTTAATTTAAGACGTGTACCTTCTATCACATTTCGTGCCAATCTGTATATTTGGCAGAAAACCTGACATATTGTCAGGGTTTTCTGCCAAATTATCTGAACTTATTCTTCCTGCAAATTATCTATAATAGCTTGTTTTTCAATATAAATATGAAAGTTAAAAGTGATGGTAGTCGCGTAAATACAAAAAAAAATGTCAGTATCATAAATATACTGACATTTTTAAAAGTGTCTTTAAAGTTTATTTTACTGGATTTTCTTCAGTAGCAGGTTGTTGTACTGGTTGTGTTTGCTGTTGTGCTGGTTTTGCAACATTTATTGGTGTTTGTTTTGCTTTGTCAGTGTTTAATTCAGTTTTAACTACACTTTCGGTGCTGTTTCTTGGAATTGCAAAAACTGAAACTAAACTTAAAAAAAGAAGAACTACTGCAAGTGTCCAGGTAGATTTTTCAAGAAAATCTGCAGTTTTTCTAACTCCCATAATTTGATTGGAAGAAGCAAAATTTGAAGCTAAACCACCTCCTTTTGAGTTTTGAACTAATACGATTAAAGCTATTAAAACGCAAGTGATTAAGATCAAAACTGATATAAAAACATAAATTCCCATTTGTATATTTTTTTATTGTTGATTACTACTATTTTTCAATTTTTCAATTTGGGATGCAAAGAAACTACTTTTTTCGGGAAATTCCAAACTTAATTTCTCATAAATTTTTATAGCTTTACTATAATACCTTTGTTTTTCATATACTAAAGCTAATGTTTCGCTTACAAAATCATCATTTTCAGCTAAACTATCCTTGTCAATTTCCTCTTCAGGAATTTCTTTATCTGGCAATGGTATATTTAATTTGGGTTGCTCTTTTATAAATTTTTCAATTATTTCCTCTTTTGGATTTAAAATTATTTTTTCAGCTGGAATTTCAATCTTTTCGGGAATTGTAATTTTTTTTGTTTCAATCTTTTCGTTAGGTGGAATAATTTCAGTTGTTTTAATTTCTTCTGCAATTATTGTTGGTTCTATTTCTTTAATTATTTTTTTTCCCGGAGTCTTCGCTGCAACAAATTTTTCTGTTGGATTTAGTATAAATTCTGTTTTTTGCTTTATTGTATGTCTGTCAATACAATAGGCTGCTGTTAATGATAATTGCTTTTTATATTCATCTTTTTTATTATTTTTAAGCATATTAATTGTCAAAAGCAATTGAGCAGACTGGCAATATGGATATTTTGCTGTTAAAGTTAATAATTCCATTTCACTTGTATTATTTAATGATAATGGATTGGTAAGGTATTGAATGTAAGCTTCGTTTGTCATAAGTATTTATTATTACCAGTTTACTACAGATTTATTAAAAATATCTTCAACCAGATCTTTATTTATTTCTTCAATCAGGCCACTTTCTACTTCTGATAAATTGCTTTGGCTACTATAATCGCGATAGCGGGTAAAAGTAGACTCAAAATCCTGTTTATTATCTTTTTTATTAAAAAACCTGACTTTAACTGTTATTGTTAATCGGTTAAGAGCTGCCTGCTGATTGCCTTGTATTGCGATTGGCTGATTGGAATATCCTGTAATTTCACCTTCAATATTCAGATCACCATTTGTTTGAACCAGGCTTAAATTGGATTGAGACACAAATTTATCTCTTAATGCCAATGTAAAAACCTGACTAAGTGTGGGCTGAACCAAAGGAGCTAAATTAGGAAATTGTTGAATGGATATGGATTTTATATCAGGAGAAATTGAAGCACCTGTAAAAGAATAAAATCCACA
>CAIZXK010000287.1 GCA_903936865.1 uncultured Bacteroidales bacterium
CCCATTCCATTAGAGGTTTGCTGAGCCGTATTTTCAATAGAACTAATATTATTTACATTATCATAAGAGTATTTAATATTCTGCATTTCTTCATTTAAGATGTTATATGATATAAGGTTACTTAGTTGCAAAGTCAACGGATTATAAGTATAGTTGGCATAAGTTCCATTACCGTAAGCAATTTTATTCCTTTTCTCATATTTATCGTAACCTAAATAATTTATATATTCAAAACCTTGATTGTTTTTAGTTCCATTCATACTTTTAAGTTGCCCGCCATTGTTATAGCTATAAGATACTTTTTCACCATCAGCATAAGTGATGGATCTTAGTCGGTTCCATGTATCGTAATTCCACTGCATTTCAAAAGTATAAGTTTCGCCAGCAGGCATTACAAAGGTATGTATATTTCGTAACAGTTCACCAAGCTTGCCATAATAAAATTGTTATCAAAACGATGATTGACGCTTTTATTACTAAAGCGAAAATTAAATAGTTATTTCTTTAAATCTTTAGACATTACCAAATTTATGGAATTTTAATATATCCTTTTGATTTATATCTAATTTTTAAATTAATATAATCTGGATTTGTAAAAATTGTATCAATTTTTATAATAAAATCCGTTTTAAACAGTTTAGGCTTTTTATAATCTGAACCTATCATAATTTTAAGAGTATCATTGTCGAGTTTATAAAACAACTCATTATACTCAAAGATATAATCATTATTCTCATTATAAGAAGAGCTTTTATCATTTGACAACAACATTACATTAAAACTTAAACCACGTGTTTCGTGCTTAAAATAAACCTCTTTGCCAGTCTTTGGGTTAATAACTATATAACTTGTAATCTGTGGAGATAAGTCAGGCATATTATAGAAAAAAACATAATAAAATATTGCTATAATGATAGTAGTAATGAGGATTATTGCTATTTTAATTTTATTGTTTTTCATATATATTCTATTTTTTATTCCATCCTGATTTTATCATTCTACCAGAATATTCAATCTCTCCAAACCAAGGAGAGCTTCCATAAGATACAGCTCCAAAAACTATATTTAAAGCTGTTTTAGATCCTTCCCATTTACCCTGATGCACAGCTCCTGCAAGTCGCATATATGCAGGGAAACTTATATGTTTTCCTAATAAGGTAGCATTTCTACCATTATAACCTGCAAGATAATTACCAGCAGATTCTGCTGTTGCATATTTACCATCAAGTAATTTACCTGTTCCTGCTCCGTTTTTTGCTAATGATGGATGAGACTTAATATCAAATAGTTTATTTGGTAAAGATTCATTTGCAATTTCTTTTAAGTTCATATCTTTTGCAACATCATGTAATTTATTAATTGTTTTATCCCAACTACTACCAAACTCTATTTTTGCACCAGTCATAACATTTTCACTAATTTCTCCAGATTGGCTGTGACCTCTAAATTCATCCCAATTAGCAGTTTCACCCATTTTTGTGCCTCCGGCAGAAGTATTAGTTGCACTATAGGTTTTCATATCTTCAACTCCTGTCCCTGCATGTTTATACACTCCTAAATCTCCATCATTTTTAACTGCTATGACAGTTCCAGCTTCATCTGTGTGCGTGGATGGTGAACCTGCAGCTCTTCCGTCAGGATCCACCAACATTACCGGATTCCAGTTACAATATGCATAAGGAGAAATATTAGGATATTTATCTGCCATCGGATCCACACTCAGCCAGATACTAAAATCACTTGCTAAGTAGCGTGCTCCGAAGTAGGAATTAGATGTTTCCTCATCCTTTTCCTTGGCACTAAACTTATAAGGTGTAAAGTAGTTGGCAGTAGCACGTTGTTCTACAAACAACTCACCGTAAGGCAAATACTGTAAGTGTTGTGTACTTATGCCAGTAGCATCGGTTATAAAACTACTACTTCCCAGGTGGTCGGAGTGGTAGAAGTAGAGACTGCCTTCTTCTTTGTCCTCCTCTGCAAGGCTCTCGAGAGAGTTTAATTTGTCATTTAATGTTATGTTATCTTTATTGTGTCTTACACATTCCGTATTGTTTTGTATAAGATGGAACAAATCTTCTTTTAAATGATTGTAATCATACTCAATAGGTGTTAATTGAAAATCAATATCAGTAAGGTTGTTTTTAAAACCACCTCCCAGTTTTGAGCAGATTCGTTGTCCTTCTATATAATAGTGTTTGCTGTATTCCTTATCGTTTGCAACCAAATAAGGATTGGTATAAAGCGTTATATTGTTCAAATCAGCATAATCAATATATTCTTCCTTATTTATCTGCATTTGCTGTACTTCACCCGTTATTTTCCATACCCGTTCGCCTCCTGCATCGTAAATATAATGGCTCAGATAGTTCTGATCTTTTACTGCCATTAAGCGGTTTTCTTCGTCCCAGCAAGTACAAAAAGCAGTAGCAAGTCCATTGTTTATACTCACAACTATATTTTGCATATTACATATTATGTTATAATACATCTATTTGTATTGTCTTTAGTCTATTATTTTCTTACATTGTAATTCCTGATAAAAAAAGAATTATTTGTTTTTTCTTTTTATAACCGTTACTTTTGTCATCTCTGTATTCCCATACCCCATGCCCACAGACTCATCCAAAAAATCCATCAATTCATAATAAATGTAAAATGTTTCTTGTGGAGCAAAAGATACAGATTTCTGATTTTCACCCTTTTTAAATTTAACTGATTCTTTAAATAACAGTTTTTTATTTTTATTTAAAATATATCGAAAAACCTTTATATTCCTTCCTTCTATAGGCCCATACAGTTTTATTTTGCTTTCCATTCTGTCGCCTAAATACACAATAGAATCTTTTAGGGGTGTAAAAATAATACCCCTAAAATAATCTGTTAATTTCCCCTTTTCATCGTATTTTTCATAAAAATAAGTTGAGTCTTTTTCATATACAAAATAATAAGTGAGTTTGCCATCTTTTGAATATCCTTTAGCTTCCCCATCTCTTAAGTCATCTTTATACTCACAGGTTGATTCAATTTTACCATTATGATAATAATAAGTTGTTAAACCATGTTGTTTGTCACCTTTGCAGTAACCTTTATATTCCAATACTCCATTTTCAAAATAGCCAGTTTGAAGTCCATTTTTTTTCCCGTCTACATAGAGTACTTCCATCTCTAAATTCCCATTTTCATAGTAAACTTTTTTTATACCTTCGGCTTTGCCTTTAATAAAATTTACTTCAACATTTAGCTTTCCACTTTTGAAATATTCTTTATAATATCCATCATTTAAACCACTTTTTGTTTGGTATTTGTGTTTTAATTCGCCAGTATCATAATATTCTTTTACTGTATTTCTACAACTAACTAAAATACACGCAAAAATTAAAAATAAAATTGTCTTTTTCATATTATTTATTAATTAATGATTTTTAATACATTGGAGTCCATGTCTTACCCATAGATTCTACAGCATCATGGATTGAATTATTTCTAAATTCTCCTTTTTTATTTGATAAACGAACCGAATCACCATTTTTACCATAAAATTGAAAATCAGATGCTTTAAAATTTTCTGCTACTTTTAATGAAACTGGTTTATTATTATCTTCTGGTGAATTATTGTTTGGGTTATTTTTTTTAAGTTTATTATTACCCGTAGCATCTTTAATAGCATTATAAGCACCAATTGCTTTATCTGTTGCTGTTGCAATATCTAATGGATTAGGGCCACAACCATAAGACTTACGACCAGCACGTGAATTTCCAAGTGCAAGAAATAATAAATCTGCTACAACATCTTCTGAACCTAAAGAAGATACTGAGTTTTCACCATAATTTCCCCATTCAGATGTTAAACGAACTCCACCTTTTTTCACATAAGTATCTGGGTTATTATCAGGTGATGTTTCGCTTTCTTTAGCACCTCCTGTAAAGAAATTTCCAATCTTTTTGAAAAATCTTTGGATTGCATTTGGGTTTTTAGAGTTTGAAGGATTTAATCTTGTGGCGGTTACCTCTAAACCTTTAATTGATGTACCAGCACTTTTAGGTGGTTTATAATTTCCATTTTTATCATTTCCCTCAATATCAATCATCCCAGTAGGATCAATTAGTCTAATTGGATTCCATTGGCAGTAATTATACGGGCTTAACCAACTACGTTCATCACTCATCGGATCCACACTCAGCCAAAAACTAAAATCACTTGCTAAGTAACGTGCTCCAAAGTAAGAGTATGAAGTTTCTTCATCTTTTTCTTTTGCACTAAACTTATAAGGCGTAAAGTAATTGGCAGTAGCACGTTGTTCTACAAACAACTCAC
>CAIZXK010000288.1 GCA_903936865.1 uncultured Bacteroidales bacterium
CCCAGTATATTCGTTAGAAATGAGATTACAAAAAATATAAATAGTATTAGGCCTATCATTAAGATGCTTCTGTTTTTCATTTTTTGATGTAGTATATTGATTGTTGTTATATTCCCTGCAAATATACTTATTATTTCAAATCAAAGTGGATAGCTTGCTAAAACTATGTAGAAGACATCAATATTTTTGACTGAGGCATGAGCAAGATCGTTTACATATCATATTCACTCGACTAAGGCTTGTACAAGATCGTGTACCTGTCAAATTCACTCGACTAAGGCATGAGCAAGATCGTGTGCATATCAAATTCATTTGACGGAGGCATTTACGAGATCGTGTACATATCATATTCACTCGACTGAGGCATAAGCAAGATTGTGTACATAGTCCAGTGAAATTAAAAAACCCTAAGTGAAAGCGTAAGTTATTTTATTCCAATAGAATAATACATATAGAACCCTGTCTATCTGATTAATCTTCTTTTTTAATTCAATAGTCCTTAAAACTTTGACAAAGTTTATTCTGACAAAAGAAAAATTATCTGATTATTAATGTATTATTAAAACCATAGACAACTTTGTCAAAGTTCTAAATAACTGCGGCTTATTAAAATTTGACGTAGTATTCTACTTACAATTTAAGATAAACTAATGTTTTTTCAACGCACATCCGGAGCAATTGTCGCAGGGACTTAATTTCTTTTTGCGGAATTTCTTTATGAATTTACTTAAAACATAAGCTAAGGTAGCTGTAATTATAATATAAACAATATATTCCTGATACATAACAATCCAATTAAATTATACGAACAAACTTCCAATCTGATAAACAATAAAAGTAACAATCCATGCTATTGCAGTGGTATAAAACATGGTAAAAGCAGCCCATTTTATATCCGATTCCTTTTTAATGGCAGCTATTACGGCAACGCAAGGGAAATAAATTAATACAAAAAGCATAAATCCAAAAGCCACCAAAGGTGTAAAAACTTTCTTTCCTTTCAGTTCGCCTTTCTGATGGATTTGTTCCTGCAGTTTGCTTTGCAGACTGTTAGAAGCATCGTCCGTATTTGCCTGATACAAAACCCCCATCGTGCTTACAACTATCTCTTTTGCAGCCAAACCTGTAACAATACTTACTCCAATCTTCCAATCGAATCCCAGTGGTCTGATGACAGGTTCTATAAAATGACCTACCATACCGATATACGACTTTTCCTGATGTTCGGATTCTTTTGCAAGTTCCAGTTGTTCTATTTGTTTGGTTTTAAGATGAACGGGTATATCATTCGTTGAAGTTAACCTTTCTATTTGCTGATCATAATCAGTGGAATACTCAACATTTTGTGGAAAATATCCAAGAGCCCATATAAAAATGGAAGCAAACAATATAACGGTTCCCATCTTTTTCAGATACTGAACCCCTTTGTGCCACATGTGGATAGAAGTATTTTTTAAGGTAGGAATGCGATAAGGAGGCAATTCCATTACAAAAGGAACATCCTGTTTGGCAAACAAAAGTTTTTTCATTGCCAGGGCAACCAAAACTGCAATAACAACACCGATAAGATAAATGGCAACAAGTACCAATCCCTGATTATGCGGGAAGAAAGCAGAAATTAACAAAACATATACCGGCAAGCGGGCACTGCACGACATAAAGGGAATTATCATCATGGTAAGCAGTCTGTCCTTTTTATTTTCGAGCGTTCGGGTTGCCATTACGGCTGGCACATTACAACCGAAACCCATAAGTAGTGGAATAAACGACTTTCCGTGCAACCCAATCTTATGCATTAGCCTGTCCATAATAAACGAAGCCCTTGCCATATAACCGCTATCTTCCATAAACGATATAAAGAAAAACAATATCAATATGTTGGGAAGAAATATGATTACTCCACCAACTCCTCCGATAATGCCATCGACCAGTAAATCGCGGAGCGGACCATTATCCATCGAATTCTTTATAAGTTCACCTAACCAGCTAACTCCCGAATCAATTAAAACCATCGGATAACTTCCAACAGTAAATGTAGTCTGAAACATCAGCCACATAAAAAAGATGAAAACCGGAAATCCAAGGTATCTATTTGTCAGAATATCATCTATATTTCTTTTTTTCTCTTTCTTTTGTTCGGTATTTAGCTTTAAAGTTTCCTTTAGGGCACCCACAATAAATCCATATTTTGCATCTGTAATAACAGTACTCGATTTTTCCTGATATTCCTTTTCCAATTTCCTGATTTCAGATTCAAGCTGTGTTTTTATTTTCTCAATATTTGAGCAATTACTTAGTTGGTTTAAAGTAGTTTTATCAGCTTCAAGAAGTTTAATTGAAATATAACGTGATGAAAACTTATCGGCAATTTCTTTATTTTGTTTTATAAGTGGCTGTATTTTTGAAATGGCATTTTCAATTGTATTGCCATAATTTATATGGATATGCCTAACAATACTATCCTTATCTTCATAAACTTCAATTATTTTGTCGAAAAGATCATTAATACCTTTACCTTTTGAAGCAATGGTCGGAATAATTGGAATACCTATCATTTTACCCAAAGCCACATAATCCAGTATATCACCTTTTTTCTCCAGTTCATCACTCATATTAAGGGCAATAACCACTTTAATATTCATATCAATCAACTGGGTAGTCAAGTATAAATTTCTTTCGAGGTTAGATGCATCAATAACATTGATAACAATATCAGGATTCTTTTCACTAATATAAGTTCTTACAAATAGTTCTTCGGGTGTATATTCTGTAATTGAATACGTTCCGGGCAAATCTACAACCTTAAACGTATAATCAGACTTTCTGAAGGTAGCTTCTCTTGCATCCACAGTTACACCAGCGTAATTGCCAACCCGTTCATGCGAACCGGATGCAAAATTATACAATGTAGTTTTGCCGCTGTTCGGATTCCCAACCAATACTACATTTATCTTCCTACCCTTTTCGCCAGCTGTAGTTTTTAAGGTTTCTTCATCTATAGTCCCTTCAAACTTCAGTTCTGCAACTGTTGCATTGTCAACGGTAACTACTTCTATCAAATTGGCTTCGGAGCGACGCAACGAAACATAGTAGCCCATAATTTCGTATTCAACCGGATCCTGCAAAGGTGCATTTTTAATTACTTTTACCTTTTTCCCTTTTACAAAGCCCATTTCGGTAATTCTTTTTCTGAAAGAACCATGTCCCACCACTTTTGTAATAATACCTTCTTCGCCTGTTTTTAAATCAGAAAGGTGTAAGTCTTTTATTTCTATTGAATTCATTTTATACATATTAGAAGTTTAATCCTATTCTTAGTGTAGCCAATAAGGCATTATCTAAATTTTCATCGGTTCCTGATGGATTTATAATGTACTGGCAACCCGGCTGAATAAATATTTTATTGTTTATATGAGCTTTATATTCCATTTCCAATGTGGTTTCGTGGCTGTGAATCCTGTTTTTGAAACCTGCATGAGCAATGGCAAATCCCAAAATGTCATCGCAGCGTTTATTGAATAATCCTTTATAATTGCATCCCAATCCGGCATAATACCAATTATCGTTAATTGATTTCGGACTTATACTAAACTGAGAAAATACAGATATTTCCTTTCCATTTTCTTTTTTAACTATCTGATGATCGATAACTAAATAAGCTCCATAATTTTCGGGCATCGATACTGTTTTATTTTCGTTTGAAATGGCAACTTTATGACTATTATGGTAATAATAACCAATTTTGAAGGTTGAGATCGAATTCTTTATCAGATTGTTTAAGCTTATTTCTGTAAACAATAAATATCCATCATCACCACTCAAACGCCACGAAATATTATGTGGATTTATTTCGAAATCATCAGGCAAACCATCAAATATAGCTATTTTGGCTGTTAACTTTTCCGAAAAATGATAATGGATTTGCATTCCCAATGAAGTAAGAGGAAAAATAGGAACAGGCAAATTACTTGAAATGCTAGAATGAACACCAAACGAACTGTTTAAAAACAAACCAGCATTTTCGCTTGAAACAAATTCGGAGCATAAATCCTGCAAACCGGCAATAAATGTAAAATTACCAGCATTTTGTTTATAATAAAATTCGTGAAGATAAGTAAGATTGCCGGCTTCAAGATTGGAAGCTACCTGAAAATCGCCTGACAAACTGGCAGAAGGAGTTCCTCCATGTGTATTTGCTCCATTAATTAATAATTCGCCACCACTCCACAAACCAGCATCTTTTGTATTCAGCAGTATTTTGAAATTTGCCATTCCAAGGTAAGCACTTCCTTTTTTTATACCTCCCGAAAAATTATTGACAACATCACCAACATAACTTGCCTCAAAAGTTAAAGGTGATATTTTATGCGACGTATCAACTTGTGCATTGGTAGTTTGCGAAACTAAAATTACCAAAAATAACAGGACGGTTTTTAAGAAACTTTTCATTTTGCAGTATTATAAAATTAACACTACAAAAGTAGTTTACGCTATAAAGGTCTACAATCCTTAATTATGATGAATTATTAATAAAACCCTCATTACTAATAAGGATGATAATACTATTTTTACATAGTATCTACTGAAATATAATTATTTACAACAGCATAAATAGTTAATCCCGAAACGGATTTGATGCCTGTTTTCTGCGAAATGTTTTTCCGATGTGTAATTACTGTGTTGATACTGATATTCAACTTATCAGCTATTTCTTTATTAGCATTGCCGTTAACCAATAATTTTAATACCTCAATTTCTCTTTCGCTTAGGGTTTCATTTTGTGGTATTTGATTATGCAATGGATTTTCAATGGTAAGCATTTTCTTAATCAAAGCATTAATTTCACCTGGTGATTCATTAATGTAAATTATGCCTTCAAAAAGAGAAAGCAAAGGCTGGTCGATGTGGTTGTAAACAATTCCTAACCAATGTGTGGTAGTAAATTCCTTTTGAATACTCAAAAAATCTTTGGTGATATTTTGTATTAATACCGGATTAAGAATAACGATATCTGCATTATATCTTAAATTGAGCTGTTGCATTTCATTCATATTATTTGCAAAATGAATAGCACAGGTATTTATTGAATTGTTTAAAATCCGTGTAAGTCCTTCAAATATAATATGCGAAGTTTCGCAAATGATGATATTCACAATTTTCCTGTTCATTTTATGCTCCTAACTTTTCCATTTTCTCAACCAGCGGTATTAAAATTGTATCTTCTATCTGAGAATGAATATTTAAATCGTATTCAAGTTCAAAAAGGCAGAAAAGTAATTTCCGTCTGAGTTGCTGATCATTTTCGACTGGCAGGTATTTTATAAGCAGGTTTTTAAGATCCGTAAGTTTTTCCTCAATATCATTATGATGTTCTCTGTATTCTATTACAGAATAACTATTTAAAGTATAATTGCTGTTTTTATGAGTGAGCTGTGCATCTAAATTAAGTACGTAGGGAAATACAACATTGTTTTCATATTCGAGATGTTCCGTTACTTCTTCAAAATAATTAGTAAAAAACTTTTCCAACATCAATATTTCGGTATGTGTATTAATTTTATATATTTCTTTAATATATTTCTGAATTCTGGGATATATTTCTTTTACATAATATTTGTGGCTGTTGCCCAAATATTTAATAATCGATTGAATGTCTTTTGAAACATATTCAGTAATTTTATCCGGTTTATAACCATTAAACAAATTGGCAATGCATAAAAAAAGGTTATTACTGATATTGTTTTCATTACATATCTGATCAATGGTTTTTTCATGAACTTCAAGCTTTATTTCAAAATGTTCAAACATCAGCATTAAGTAAGGATTATTGATAATAATCTCTGAAGTTTTCATTTCAGGTAAAACAAACATTTTATTTAAAAGGTGCATGATAATGGATTTTGTTAAACTGCTTTAAAAATATAAAAATTTAAAACTAAAAAACGATACTTTTCGGTATAGTAATAGAATTGTTTAAGATTGATAACAAACGAAGAGCATTTTATGTTCGTTTCAACTTTAATGGTTCGTTAAACTTTGACAACGTTTTATCTTGCAAAATTTAATCTAACGATTATTGACATATTATGCAAACATCTTGACTTTGTAAAAGAAAGCAATATCAGCTAGCTATAAAAGATTAAGGGAATATTGAATTTACGGGACTTCTAAAAATTGCTTTTTCTTCGTGGAACTTCAATTTTTAAATTTATTCACAAGTTTATTAATTTTAAAATTGTGTTCATGATAACGCTTCGCTAAGTTCTCATTTAGATTAGTAAATTGTGGTTTTAAAAATCTTGTTTGCCTCAAAAAATCTAATTCTTGAAACCCTTTTTAAATAGTATTAATCTTAAAGATAGTTCAAAAGCTGACAATCAAACGGTGAGGTAATTTTACTTAATAATCTGGATTATTACAGATAAGATATATTCAACACCTATCGCAATAACCAGAAACCCAATTATTCTTGAAAGTGCATTTAAACCTGATGCTCCAAGAAATTTTAAAATTATATTTGAGCTTCTGAGTATAAAAAAGATAAGAACAGAAATCGATAACATGGCTGAGGTTAAAATCATCATTTCCATTATATTGTTATACTCCTGATTATAGGTAATCAGCAATGAAATAGTACCCGGACCAGCAAGCATCGGAATGGCTAAAGGAGTTAATGTAATGTCCGATCGCTTGGAAGCATCTTCTTCCATGGATTTCTTCATCCCTTTATGTTTGGTAAAAGAGCCGGTAAGCAATGCAAAGCCCGAAGTTGTAATAATCATTCCTCCTGCAATTTTTAACGATTGAATACTGATTCCGAAAAAACCCAGCAAATATTTACCCAAAAAGAAAGAAATCAGAAGTATTATAAAAACATTAAGTGATGTATAAAATGCAATATTTTTAATTTCTTTACGGGATTTTTCTCTTGTTAAACTCAAAAAAACAGGAACGGTTCCCAAAGGATTCATAATTGAAAATAGTGCCGCAACTGCTAGAAAATATAAATTCATTTTTTATTGCAAAATTAGACATTAAAATTAAAACTTTGTATTATTCTATTTTAAGAAATTATTAAAAAAGCCATTCACATTGCTGCAAAAGGCTTTTCTATACATTTATTTTACTTAACACTACACGGAACTTCTAAAAATTGCTTTTTCTTCGTTGATCTTCAATTTTTAAAATCCTCAATTACATTAGTAAACTGCGGTTTTAAAAATCTTGTTCGCCTCAAAAAATCTAATTTTTAGAATCCCTTTACAAATAATCTGTCAATTTACAACATATTATTCAAAAGCGTAATCTCTACTTCTGCTTATTCATTGGCAGATAGATTTGCAATCATCATAAACCGATCATCCATCCCAGCATAATTTTTCACAATAATTTCGATTTCATCAAACGATGGAATCTCTATTGCTTGAGACGGAATAGTAATATCTTTACTTTGAGCAAACCACACTTTTACATTGGAATCAGAAACATTGGCAATGAGTATTTTCTTAAATCAAAATATTTATTAATTTCGTAAATCATAAAAAACAAATTAAACCATGAACTTAAACTTACTAAAACCATGTTAAGCACTCTATAAAGGTTTTTAGAAAGCAAAGGCAAACAGAGCAGAAATAAAATTATTTAAAACAATCTGAAATTGACCAATTGGTATATGAGCTATATGAGCCAAGGCGATAAACTATGTCTCGACTTCGCTCGACGTCCGGATGCAATCACCAAGTATTCAGTAATAAAATCAACCCAATACTAACCTTCAAACAAATTACTGCCAGAATTTCCATTACATTATTTAAAATATTTTATCGAATTGTATTTTTTTTCAACTAAATTATATTACTTTTGCATCGAATTGTATAATGATGCAATACGAATGTAACACACAATGAAAATCAATAATCAATTTTTAATTTCTGTAGTAGTATCTATCTGTTATTTGATACTAATATCGTGCAATAAGGAAAGCAATGAAACATTGCCTGTAATAAACCTGAAAAATAATGCAGGATATACTACCAATAAATGTTATCTGGCAAATCATATTATTAAGTTAGGTATAACTGCTTCGGGAAAAGATGCTAATATTACAAATCTGGTAATTAAATGCAAAGGGAAAGATTTTACTAAAACCATTACAGATGAAGGTTGCAATACTTCACTGCTCGACATTGATAAATCTTTTACCAATGTCTGGGGCGATACTTTACAATGGACCATTACCGTGATGGATAAAAACAGAAATTTCGCTTCTTTAAACATTATAACTTTCGATACGTCAAAAATATATGCTCCCATAAAGTCTTATACCAATTTGGAAATGGGAATGCAGAACAATGCAAGTTTGCCTCAGTTACTTAATGCGGCAAACGGAACATTATATTCAGTTGCTCAGGGGCAACAAAACCCCGGATTTATTGATGTATTGTGTTATTTTTATGTAACAAGCGGCTTACCTTCCTATACATTTTCTTCGGCTGGAGATTCGGATGCACCACTCTATTACCCTTTTGTAAGTTCTTTAAGCATTAAAAATTATACCGACTGGGATTATGCTACTCAGCTTTCAGCAGCATCTTTTGATAATTGTTCAACTGATAGTTTATTGGTAGCCAGTTTTCATTCGGGAGCTGGATTCAGCAGCAGGAAATATAAATTTGCCGATGCCGGAAAAGTTGTTCCATTTAAAACACAATCGGGAAAAATAGGATTAATTAAAGTATTGTCGGTAAGTGGTAATGAAGCAGGGAAAATAGTATTTGACTTAAAAATTCAACAATAATAAATAATTCAATTAATAATCAAATTTTTACAAAATGAAAAAATCATTACTTTTTATTGCAATGTTTATCATAACATTAACAACCTACGCACAGGATACAATTATCGGGTTTTCATTTCATGCAAACGATACCCTATCCAAACGTCCAAACTTTGGTCTTTCAACAAATGCAGGCTATGATATCCGCAAAGAAGGATCTGCAACAACTTCTCTTGATTCGATAAGCTTTACCAACGGAGTTACTTCCGGCGATTATGCTGCTACAACTACCAACTGGGATAATGGTGCCAATACTAAGTTATGGAGTATTAAATTTAAAGCTCCGGGGTATTCTAATTTCAAAATTTCTTCAAAACAAAGATGTGGTGGTACTAATGGCGGACCAGTAAATTTTAAATTACAATGGAAATTATCTGGCGGAACTTATGCTGATGTTCCTAACGGAACCATTGTTGTTGCAAATGACTGGACAACCGGAGTTGTAAATCAGTTGCCGGTGCCAATAACAGGACAAGGTACAGGTTCTATCTATATTTGCTGGTTAATGACTACAAATGTCGACGTTAATGGAGGAAGTGTAACTGCTGCCGGAATTTCAAAAATAGATGACATTATTTTAACTGCAAGCAATTCAATTGGTATTGAAGAAACCATTTATACTAATGGTATAACTGTTTATCCAAATCCTTCGAACGGAAACTTTTGTATTGAATCCAATGATGCCGTTAATGATATATTAGTTTATAATACGTTAGGTGCATTGGTTTACAAAAGTAGCCCAAATCAATTAATAAATAATATTGATTTAAACTCTTTCGGAAAAGGAATTTATTTTGTGAATGTAAGATACGACGATAACTCATACTATTCAGGAAAAGTTATTGTTCGTTAATCATATATTGTTTTTTGTTTTTACTGAAAAGTAAGTTTTATTCAGATCAACCTTCTTTTATTTAAGAGAAGGTTGATCAATAAAATAGTTCATTTAACTTTGACAAAGCTTTTTCTTACAAAAACTTAATCAGTTGATTATTAATATATATAATGGACAAACGCAACTTTGTCAAAGTTAACAATATTAGCGATTTATAAAAATTTAAAAACG
>CAIZXK010000289.1 GCA_903936865.1 uncultured Bacteroidales bacterium
GCAGCACTTAATTCTCCGGCAATACCCTGAAGCCCCTTAAAAGAAATCCAATGCCCACTATTTGCTGATGTGGTTGTATTTCTATAATAGTAATAGCCTGGATAAACACTATCTCCCCCAATAGGAGCAATACCTGTAGCAAAATTAAAAACCAATAAGCCATCAAAATAATTTGGGTTGTTGCTGGCGTTGTATGGACCACCATGCGACATAGCTGTATATGTTACCAAATTAACTCTGGGAAAGAGCAAGCCTTTACCCTGATTAACAGAAGTATTCCAGATAGAACTACTGGAAGCATCCATAAAAGCAGAACTAGTATTGATAGATGAATTCGCTGCATTCTGGTTTACTTTGACTTGGGCATTTATTATTGTCGTAAGAAATAAAAATGCAAATAATAGTATTTTTTTCATATAATAAGTGTTAAGTCAACTAAAATATAATTCCCAAAAATAAGACTATGTTTGTTTGTAATATTAGATTGGGGCTAAACTTAATTAATACCCTGCAGCTGTTACCCATTCATTTCCAGTACTGATAAACCGTTGACATTCACCGGAATTTACAATTTGTACAATACCATAAGGTATAGGAGTAATAGTAATCAAATAGCTACCGCCAGCTCTTGCAAAGATTAAAATTTCTCTTCCGGGACAACCAGATGGGGTAGGTAATGTAATAGTAGATGAACCAAAATCATCAATAATCATATAATCATCAGCTAATACTGTATAAGATGCAGAACTATAAATACTAACTTTCTTATTAATTTGTGCTCCATTGAACTGCACCCCACCATTAACTTCAAGTTTTTGTGTAGCAGCGATACCATTTGTACCTATACCAACGTTGCCAGATGAAAAATTAACAGCTGTAGAAGAATTGGTAGCAGGAGTACCATTTGTATTACGCCAGGGTTCGTCAGTGGGAGTTGCACCGGCAGGACCTGTTAATCCTTGTGGACCAGTAGCTCCCGTTAGCCCAATTGAACCTTGAGCTCCAACTGCACCATTGCAAATATATTTAGTCAAAAGTGCATTAATTTCACCTGCATCCAAAATGTTATTATTGTTAGCATCAAGACCGTATTCTATTTTTGATCCACCTGTCGTACAATTAGCACCGGCACCTTCAGTGGTAGTTTTTGCCAATGTATTCTTACCATTTGTTCCAGCTGTTCCTGTTAATCCTATTGAACCTTGTGGACCAGTAGCTCCCGTTAGTCCAATTGAACCTTGAGCTCCAACAGCACCATTGCAAATATATTTAGTTAAAGAAGCATTAATTTCGACTGCATCTAAAACACCATTATTATTTGCATCAAGACCGTATTCTATTTTTGTTCCACCTGTTGTACAATTAGCACCAGTAGCTTCTGTAGTGGTTTTTGCTAGTGAATTCTGGCCGTTTATTCCAGAATTCCCTGTTAATCCTATAGGACCCTGAGACCCAGTTGCCCCAGTTAACCCTATTAAACCCTGTAATCCGGTTGCTCCTGTTGGACCCGTAACTCCTGTTGTTCCAACAGCACCATTGCAAATATATTTAGTTAAAGCAGCATTAATTTCGGCTGCATCTAAAACACCATTATTGTTCGCATCAAGACCGTATTCTATTTTTGTTCCTCCTGTTGTACAATTAGCACCAGCAGCTTCTGTGGTAGTTTTTGCCAATGTATTTTTACCAGCTGTTCCGGTTGCCCCAGTTAATCCTATAGGGCCTTGTGGACCAGTAGTTCCTGTTAGTCCAATTGAACCTTGAGCTCCAACAGTACCATTGCAAATATATTTAGTTAAAGCAGCATTAACTTCGGCTGCATCTAAAACGCCATTATTATTTGCATCAAGACCGTATTCTATTTTTGTTCCACCTGTTATACAATTAGCACTTGCAGTTTCTGTAGTGGTTTTTGCTAGTGAATTCTGGCCGTTTGTACCAGAATTCCCTGTTAATCCTATAGGACCCTGAGTCCCAGTTAACCCTTGAATTCCAGTAGCTCCAATAGCACCATTGCAAATATATTTTGTCAAAGAAGCATTAATTTCTCCAGCATCCAAAACACCATTGTTGTTAACATCTAATCCATACTCAATTTTTGTTCCTCCTGTTATACAATTAATACCAGCAGTTTCTGTGGTGGTTTTTGCTAATGAATTCTGTCCGTTTGTACCAGAATACCCTGTTAATCCTATAGAGCCTTGAGATCCAGTTAATCCAATTGGACCTTGAGATCCTATAGCTCCAACAGCACCATTGCAAATATATTTTGTCAAAAGTGAATTAATTTCTCCAGCATCCAAAATACCATTGTTGTTAGCATCTAATCCATACTCAATTTTTGTTCCTCCAGTTGTACAATTAACACCGGAAGCTTCTGTGGTAGTTTTTGCGAGTGAATTCTGACCATTAGCTCCGGAATTTCCTGTTGCACCTTGTGGACCGGGAATACTGCTACCTGATTTTAGAGCATACATTGCGTAAGGTACAGCCATTAATTGTTGCACCCCCATTAATTTAAATGTATTTAGTCCATTAAAATCAATTTCAACTTTTAAATATTGATTTGTAGTACTCCAATCAATATTTAAAATATTGTTTAAACTACCAGCATTTGTTGAAGTTCCTTGACCTATAACCAAAGAAAATAATCCATGTTCATCTGTATTGGTGATGTGGGTTTCTTGATATAAAACAGCCCCCGTTATACTCCCTGAGAGTATTGAAAATCTTACTTTTATTGCTTTATTTGGAATTATATTACCGAATATATCTATCCCTGCAATTTCTTTTCCATCTTTATCTACAGCCACAGCCTGATAATTGATGCCATTTACCTGAGCAAAAGATTTTACTGGTAATAAGAAAAATAATGCTAAAATATTTGCGAGAATTACAATTTTTATTGTTTTCATGTTATTTAAATTGAATTTCATTATTAATTTCTTTTTGATTTTTTATTAGCAATATTAAATGTTAATCCAATACGGATGGAATAAGCAAGATTATGCAGTTCTTTTGAACCACCATTGATATTATTATCTAACTGTTTTAATCCCACACTATTTTTATACTCTATAAAAACTCCTGAATAGTCAGAATAGTCATAATGTAATCCAACATTTAAGTTTAAACCATAATCTGATTTTGAAATAATTTTTTCATTCATAATATCATACGAATCTGATCCAATAAATTGGTCTCCTTTATATAAAAACGCATAATAAAAACCTACTCCTAAATAAGGTTTTAAGCGATATTTTTGATAAATATAACCACCTCCAATATTTATGTCAAAATAATGAAGATCCCATTCAATATTTAGCATATTAATCTTCGATTTTGCTCCTAGATTTTTAAATCCCAATTCTGGTTTTATATAAATCCCAGATTTAAATATTTTTTCATAATTCATAGCATAAGAGAATTTTATATCTCTTTTTAGATTTAGATCTTCATTTCCTTGTGAGTCTTTAAACTTGAATCCCGAAAATGTCTGTGCAAAATTAATTCCAACATTATCCTGTGCAAAAGCTACAATAGATATAAGTGAAATCATTAAAACGAGTAAAAAATTTCTCATATTATAAATTATTTATTGATTATTAATTTGTTAACTGCATAAAGTTTATTGTTTTTAACAATAGACAATAAATATAAGCCATTAGGTAAATCACTGCAATCAATTTGAGTTATCTGTTTTTCAGATTGAATTCTTTTAAGTTCTGTACCTGTAATTAACGTAATTACAATTTCATAATTAACTATATTGCCTGTTATAATCAATGATGTTTCCTCAGATGCAGGATTTGGATATAGATTTATTGTTATATTTTGTTTTGAAAAATTTTGAACCGAATTTTTGATAGGTTGCTGGAAACCCTGTCTTAATTGTTGAGCATTTACAAAACAATTAGTGTTGGATGACTGCCCAGCAGATTGACAAAAAAAGAAATTATCAATATTATTACTATTACCAAAGCTATTGATAGATGAACGAATGATAGTTTGGCAGTTAGAGTAACTACTATAAAAAAGTATAATAATAATGATTATTGTTTTTAATTTTTTAATTGTAAGATATTTAAGCTCATCAAACGATACATTTGGATACAATTTAAAAAATGCTGTTAAAATTCCAAGTGCTGTCCAATTCATTGCAGTTCCTTCAACTCTGATTACTCCATTTTCAAACTGCTTTTGTTCTTCTGCTGATAATTTAGGTAAATTCATAAAACATTAAATTAATCGTAAGTTATTCCGTAATTTCAAATATTCAAATTCCTTAAAAACCAGGGACTTAACTATTTCTGTCTTGTCCCTGATTTATAATCGTTTCTGTTTTAATTTTAGTTTATTCACTATGCTTTTTGTTTCACATAATTAATTTAGTTTCAGAAAAGTGATGATATATTAAATTGGGTATGTTGTTTTTCATAATTAAGTTTTGTTTGGAGAAATTAAAAATAGTATTTAATTTGAAAACAAAAATAAACCTTAAAACAGTTGGTTTTTATTGCAAGTAATTGCAATTATAAAAGTCATAATATGTGAATATTATGAAGGTATTTGGTATGATATGTGTTGAAATGAAGTTATTGTTGTAAGCCTATTCTTACCCAATTATTGATAAATTTTACCAAAATGGCTTTAAATAGTTGTTAATTTCATTTTTAACTGTGCTTCTTTATATAAAAATCCGTATAATTTTTTAATGTTATGTTATTACATTACTCCGTTACATTTTTATATATCACTGGGATTGTGATTTTTGACAAAGCATCAGCCTTTTATCTAATGTGTTAATAATCATTTGAAAAATTTCATTTGAAAACTTTGTTAAAGTTTAACAAATGTAATTAGTTGTTTGCTATATAGGGGTTTTTAAAATTAGATTTTTAGAAGCGTACAAGATTTTAAAAATTGAAGTTCAACGAGGAGAAAGCAAATTTTAGATGCTGCGTATAATTTATCTTCATTTTGTTTTATTTATATTTAATATCTCAGTCTGACGCAGGTATTGACTATTTTTCAAATTTAATGCTATATTTTTTGCATTGCTGATTAATGCATCTTTGTTAGCTCTGTTTTCGGAATACAGCGATTGAATTATCGTATTTAAATACGTGTTTTCAAATTGATTATCATAATGGTATTCGACAGAAATCCCTTTGCTGAAATTGTATATATCAGACTTGAGATTTTTTAAATCAGTTTGATTTGTATCTAAAGATAAATGAAGATAGTAAAGTAGTTTTAGCAAATCATTATGTGCCCAAATCAAAATTATTTTGTCATTGGTAATTGATGAATCAATAATTTTCTTGATTTCTTTATAAAATGTAAATATCAATTCAGATTTCTTTATAATATAAAGAGCTTCCATTATTTGTGCCAAAACAATAAGCAGGATAGTTTCGGGTTTATTAAAATACATACTGTAAATCCCCTTATAAAAATAAATTTCATTTATAATAAAGGCTATCTTCTTTTCGTACCATGAATTGGGAGTGTTTTTTTGCGAAAAATACTGATATATAATTTGGCAGGCATTAAGTCGGGCAAAGGGATAAATATAGACATGATTAACACATTTAAATTCATCCTTGAGATGATGGAAAATGGGATAAGCTGTTTTTAAGAACTCCTTTAGGTTACCAGTCTTGATATAATTAAGCATTACCATGCTATTGGCCCAATAATAATCCTTTTTATAATTTATATCCTGAGGATTCAGGTATTTGATATAGTGTGTTTTAATAATATCAGCATAATACATGGATAAACCATCAGTATCTACCCAATAGTTAAAAAAGAATTCTCTCAGTTTATCATTTTTAACAATTTCAGGGATTAATTTTTTCCTGATCAGGCTATCTGTTTTAACAGCTTTTCCAATTGTTGAAGCAAGTATCCAGTAGTTTTGATGTACCGATTCCAACATATTAGGAACTATGTTGTTAAGATATTTTAAAACAGGTGCAATACTATGTTCCTCCAGGCAATATTTCATAAGTAAAATTTCATTTGAACCAGGTAATATGAGAGAAGAATTGTTTGTAAATGAAGGTTCTGTTTCTTTAATTTCTTCATTATGTGAATTATAAAAATTATCCCAGTTTCCCAAACCACAGTATTCCGATAAGATATCCAGCGTGTAATGTGAAGGTGTTGTTTTTGAATGTATTACTTTAAAAAAACGGGCAATTGTATGTTCTGATATATAAGCCTTTTGCTGTTCTCCAATGTAAAGAGCAAGTTTATGGCAATCATCAAGGGTATGGAGTTTCAATCCTGATTTTTGCCTGATTTCTTCTTTAATCTTCAAAAAAGCTGTAGCTGAGCAGTTATATATCGGTTTCGGCATGTAGTGAATTTACTTTATTTATGAGTTTGTAAACGATAAAAAACAAGGCAATAAAAATAATAAAAAAAAGTGTAAATAAAAGGTATTTGCCACATAAAAAATACCAGAACATCATATAAACAATAATTCCATTTATGGATGAGAGTAACCAAGCCAAAGACCTTTGTTTAAAAAAGATTTTTCCATTATTAAAATTCTTCCAGTAACCACCCGGTTTTACTGTTTCCGCGAAAGTTTTTAATTTTTGTTCGTCAGTTGGCTTAGTTAAAAAAGTAAAAATCAACCATGTACAACAAACGAGAATACTTAATATTATTAGCTTTACAGGATAATAATCAAGATTAAAATAATTTTCTGTAGAAGTAATAAATAATGTAAATACTTGATAATTATTATATAATAAATCGAAAACGATAGGAAAGATTAAAGCTGAAATCATGGCTGATAATTGCGACCATGCATTAATACGCCACCAATACCACCTGAGTGTAAAAACCGGACCAACGCCAGCAGTTATAGCAAATAAAAACTTTACCATACTTAATAAGGATTCTGAAAATATAGAAATGACCGAAGCTGAAATTATAATATAAAACATAGCTGCATATCCTGCTTTTTTGTAGTATTCATCACTGGCATTTTTCTTAATATAATGTTTAAAAAAATTCTCAACAAGCATTGAGCCTCCCCAGTTTTGGTTATTCTGTACTGTTGAAATAAAAGGAATCATAAAGAATACTAAAATTAAACCTAACATCCACTCTGGCAAACCTTTGACAAACAAAGCAATAAAAGCCAGTTCTTTATCCAATACCCCGTTTGTAAACCCATAAGCAATCGCTATAAAAGGTAAAGTAAAAGCAAATATTCTGAAAATAATCATTAGTAATGATGGTAGTAATAAGCTTTTAACAAGTGTTTTAGCATTTCTTGAAGCCATTAATTTTTGACCGTTCATATCGGGCATATCAAGCACAATGGCTGACCACCATTGAAATCCAATAAATACAAGAAATGCATTAAAACTTCGGGTTCCGGGTTCCGGAAATAACTGATAATTAAAATTTCCTGTATTTATTTTTTCAGATAAATTGCTTAAACCTCCTATTCGATTATATAAAACAGTAATAATTATGATGAATAATATAACAAAGACAATAAATAACACAAAATCAATTCTGAGCTTTAGTTTTAAATTGTTAAAGAAAGTGCCTGTTAGTAAGATAGTAGTTAGCAATACTATTGATTGGAAATTTGAAATATCAAATATAAAGCTAATGAGCCTGCTGTTTGCCAGAATAGAAAATGCAATGATATACGGAATTATAAGTCCTCCAAGATATAAACTCCTGAATATATGGAGAGCTTTTGCAGCTTTGCCAGAAAACCTGAAAAGAATGAATTCATTTTCTGTTTTTACAGGAACATTCCGCCAAAGGTGGGCAAAAAAAACAGTTCCTGCTGCTGAGGCAAAAACACTGCTCCAAAGCAACCACATATCAGACAAACCCCCATTGAGTATTGAAAAAGTAATTATTTGAGGTTCAGCTAATATTCCTCCTCCTAAAATCATAGAAAAACCAATCAACCACCATGATTCCTTGCCTGTATAGAACAAGCTGGATATTTTTTTAATTTTTTTTCCTGACATTAAAAGTGAATAAGTAGAAAAATGTTTTTATTTTGTAAAAGTAATTAAAAAGTCAATCAGACTAACAAAAAAAAGAAAAAGTTCTAACATTTAAATTATTAGAAAATTCATATATTTTTTTTACTTTTGCAGGTTCTAAAAAACGGATATCATTTAATTATAAGTTTTTATAATGAAATACAACGAATACAAACAGCTAAACCTTACTCAGATTGGCAAAGATGTGCTTAAAAACTGGGATGAAAACAATATTTTCGAAAAAAGTCTCGCTAACCGCAGCGATTGTTCTCATTTTGTTTTTTATGAAGGACCACCAAGTGCTAATGGAATACCGGGAATTCATCATGTAATGGCTCGTGCCATTAAGGATATTTTTTGCCGTTACAAAACATTAAAGGGCTTTTATGTAAAACGCAAAGCCGGTTGGGATACCCATGGTTTGCCAATAGAACTGGCAGTAGAAAAAACATTGGGAATAACAAAGGAAGATATTGGCAAAAGCATTACTGTTGAGGAATATAATAATCAATGTCGCAAAGAAGTAATGAAATACAAGGATTTATGGGACGACCTAACCAAAAAGATTGGGTATTGGGTTGATCTGGATGATCCTTATATAACATTTGAAAACAAATACATAGAGTCTGTATGGTATCTGTTGAGCAAAATGTATGAAAAAGGACTTTTGTATAAAGGATATTCCATTCAACCCTATTCACCTGCTGCCGGAACTGGTTTAAGTACACATGAACTGAATCAGCCCGGATGTTACAAAAACGTAAAGGACAATACAGTTGTTGCTCAATTTAAAATAGTTAATGATAAAACATCCGCATTTTTATTTGATGATCTTCATGGTGATTTATCGTTTCTGGCCTGGACAACCACTCCATGGACTTTACCTTCAAATACCGCATTAGCTGTTGGTAAAAACATTGTATATGTGAAAGTGAAAACTTTTAATCCATATACAAACCTGCCTATAACTGTTATTCTTGGTAAAGATTTGTTAGGAAAATATTTCCCTGAGAAAAATGCAGAATTATCTTTTGATGATTACAAATCAGGCGATAAGAATATCCCGTTTAAAGTAATGACCGAATTTAAAGGATCACAATTAAATGGTATTCGCTACGAACAGTTGTTGCCTTATGCTCAGCCCGAGGATGGTGATGCATTCCGTGTAGTAATCGGCGATTTTGTTACAACAGAAGATGGAACCGGTATTGTTCATATAGCTCCAAGTTTTGGAGCCGACGATTTCAGGGTTGGCAAACAAAACGGAATCGGTTCGTTGACCATGGTTAATAAACAAGGAAAGTTTATTGATGAAATGGGCGAATTTGCCGGAAAGTTTGTAAAATCGGAATACAAACCTGATTATGACCCAAAAACAGATGAAAGCGTTGATGTTGAAATAATTGTTAAGCTAAAGAAAGAAAATAAAGCATTTAAGACAGAAAAATACGAACATTCTTATCCGCATTGCTGGAGGACAGATAAGCCGATTTTATATTATCCGCTGGATTCCTGGTTTATCCGTACTACAGCTGTAAAAGACAGAATGATTGAACTTAACAAAACCATTAACTGGAAACCTGAATCAACCGGAACCGGAAGATTTGGTAACTGGCTCGAAAATCTGGTTGACTGGAATCTTTCACGTTCAAGATACTGGGGAACTCCCTTACCAATTTGGGTAACAGAAAATCGCAATGAACAGATATGTATAGGTTCGGTAGAGCAATTAAAAAATGAAATCGATAAAGCCATTGAAGCCGGATTTATGGATAATAATCCCTATTCATCAATGGATTATGATAAGTTTGATTTGCATCGCCCATTTGTTGACAATATTATTTTAGTATCGGCAAAAGGAGAAAAGATGCATCGCGAACTCGATTTAATTGATGTTTGGTTTGATTCAGGTGCAATGCCTTATGCTCAGCATAGTTATCCCAAAACCATTAATGGTTGGAGTGGAACTGATTTCCCTGCCGATTTTATTGCAGAAGGAGTTGACCAAACCCGTGGCTGGTTTTTTACTTTACACGCCATAGCTGTAATGCTTTTCGATTCAGTAGCATACAGGACCGTAGTTTCTAATGGGTTGGTTCTGGATAAAAACGGCAATAAAATGTCGAAGCGTCATGGCAATGCTGTAGATCCTTTTGAAACAATAGAAAAATATGGACCGGATGCTACACGTTGGTACATGATTACAAATGCCCAACCCTGGGATAATCTGAAATTTGATCTGGAAGGAATAGGGGAGGTGCAGCGTAAATTCTTTGGTACACTATATAATACATACAATTTCTTTGCATTATATGCTAATATTGACGGATTTACTTATAAGGAAGCGGAAATTCCAACAAATGAACGACCTGAGATTGATCGTTGGATTTTATCTGAATTAAATACGTTAATCAAAAATGTTGATGAAAGTTATGCTGATTATGAGCCTACTAAAGCTGGAAGAATGATTCAATCTTTCGTAGATGAATATCTTAGCAACTGGTATGTTCGCTTATGTCGCCGCCGTTTCTGGAAAGGAGATTATACTTCCGACAAAATATCTGCTTATCAAACATTATATCAATGTCTTGTAACAATTGCACAATTATCAAGTCCGATTGCTCCATTTTTTATGGACAAATTATTTGTTGATTTAAATCAAATTACAAAAAAACTGGATGCAGAATCAATTCATTTAACTGATTTTCCGGTAGCTAACGAAGCTTTTATTGATAAAGATCTGGAAGAAAGAATGCAATTGGCTCAACAAATTACATCAATGGTGCTTTCTTTAAGAAAGAAAACTAATCTGAGAGTTCGTCAGCCATTGAACAAGATTATGTTACCGGTGATAAGTGATAAATTTAAAAGTCAGGTTCAGGATATTGAAAGCCTTATTCTTTCGGAAGTAAATATTAAGGAAATAGAATATTTATCTGAAACAGCCGGAATTTTAGTAAAAAAAATAAAACCTAATTTTAAAACTCTGGGTCCGAAATATGGTAAATTGATGAAACAAATTGCAACAGAAGTTGCTGGATTTACTCAATCAGACATTACAGATATTGAAATAAAAGGTGCTTATCATTTTGAAGTAAACGGTGAAGCTGTTGAATTGTTAGTAACAGATGTAGAAATAAGCACCGAAGATATACCAGGTTGGGTTGTAGCCAATTCCGGAATATTAACTGTTGCTTTGGATATAACGCTTACTGATAAATTATTGGAGGAAGGTTTGGCAAGAGAATTGGTAAATCGTATACAAAACTTAAGAAAAGAGCTTAATTTTGAGGTTATTGACAAAATTAACATAGAAATTGAGAAAAACAATGCTATCAATTCAGCGTTGAATAATAATTATTCGTATATTTGTTCAGAAACTTTGGCAGAATCATTAACTCAGGTAGAGACTATCAAAATAGGTAGTAAAGTGGAGATTGAGTTAACAGAAGATGTTAAAATATTTATTGCAATAAGCAAATTATAAATTTAAAAAACAATGTGTTATGGTAAAGAAAGAAAAAGAAAATGAAGTTGCCAAAACAAGATATTCTGATGAAGAATTGCAGGAATTCAAGGATATTATTTTGAAAAAATTGGAAAAAGCACGTCAGGATCTTGAGATTCTTACAGAAGCTTTTACCAGTAGTGGCGAAAATGACATCAGTGATACTTCTCCAACTTTTAAAGTATTGGAAGAAGGATATCAGGTAATGTCTAAAGAAGAAAATTCAAAATTGGCGGCACGTCAGGATAAATTTATTCAATCGCTTGAAAATGCGTTGATTCGAATAGAAAATAAAACCTATGGCATTTGTCGCGAAACAGGTAAATTAATTTCAAAAGAACGGTTGAGAATTGTTCCTCATGCTACGTTAAGTATTGATGCCAAATTGCAACAGAATAAAAAATAAATTCATAGTTATTAACATGTTAGTTAATTTCTAAATATAAAAAAGTATAAGGAAGATTTCTTCCTTATACTTTTTTATGCCTATAAACAACCAACAAAATGCTTAAAAAATCTTTACTTATAATTTTCCTCATTCTTATAATTGATCAGGTATTAAAAATCTGGATTAAAACCAATATGTATATTGGTCAGGAATATAATATTTTTGGAAATTGGTTCATCATTCATTTTACTGAAAACGAAGGAATGGCTTTTGGGATGAAATTTGGTGGAGATTATGGAAAGCTGATTTTAAGCTTATTCAGAATTGTTGCAGTTGGAGCAATTGGTTGGTATTTATACAAATTAATAAAAGAAAATACCGATAAATTATATATTATTTGCATGTCGCTGATATTTGCTGGAGCAATAGGAAATATTTTAGACAGTGCTTTTTACGGAATAATATTCAGTGAAAGCTATTTTAATATTGCACAATTATTTCCAGCTGAGGGTGGTTATGGAAGTTTTTTGCATGGAAAAGTTGTGGATATGTTTTATTTCCCGATATTTACCGGACAATATCCCAATTGGTTTCCAATTTGGGGAGGTGAAGATTTTATCTTTTTCAGACCTGTTTTTAATGTAGCCGATTCTTCTATTTCTGTGGGAGTTGTTTTATTAATAATATTTCAAAAGAGATTTTTCAATAATCCTGAAAAAGAAAAAAAAGAAAATACCGATACAAAAGAAGTAGATGTGACAGCATAAATTTAAACTTTTGCACCGGTATTTTTTACCTTGATAATCTTGTTACAATATTCTAAAATCAAATCGCATGGTGTTATTCATACTGCTTCCCAACGCATGTTTGCACATTTGAAATGTTTCTAATTTTTGTATTACATAGCTTTTTAATAAATCATCGTTTGAATTGGCGTTCAAAACTTTAAGACGACCATTGCTGTCGTATTCAAATTGTACCAATACAAACCCTTCGGTCTTGTTCTGTCTGGCAAATTCAGGAAAAGAAATTAAAGATTGTATTTCCTTTTTCAAAGAGTTGCTGTAGTTATTAGTTGATTTATCTTTGTTCCCATTTTCATTATTAGCCTTTAAACCAATGTTAAAGAATAATAGAAGTGATAATATTGAAATTATTTTTATTGAATTCATTTGTTTGTTGTTATTTATAATCATTTTAAATAGAACAAGCATTTAAGTAAATTGTTGAAAGTTGTATGTTATTTTTATATAAATAGCAATGGTTTGAAATAATACTTTTAATTTTGGAGTAAATATTTTTGAAATGGTTAATGAGCATAAAAAGCAAATACGCAAGCACATACGCGAAATAAAATCTAAAATTTCTTTAGCGGAAAAGCAGTTAAGGTCTGAAAAAATATTCAGGAAGTTGGAGAATAATACTTTTTTTCAGAAAGCTGATTGTGTAATGGTTTATTGGTCGATGGAGGATGAAGTTCAAACTCAGGATTTTATTCTGAAATATGCCGTCAAAAAAGAAATAATTTTACCATCAGTACAAAATGAAGAATTGGTATTGCGTAAGTTTGATGGATTAGAAAGTTTGAAAACAGGTGTAAAATATGGAATTCAAGAACCTGAAGGGGAAGATTTTATTGATTTTGGAAAAATAGATCTGGTGATTGTACCTGGTATAGCTTTTGATAATGAGAATAATAGAATGGGGCGAGGTAAAGCTTATTATGATAGGCTTTTACCTAAATTAAATGCTTATAAAATTGGAGTTTGCTTCGATTTTCAGCTTATAGATGCTGTACCAACCGATGAGCATGATGTAAAAATGAATGAAATAATTACAGATTAAAATTAAAAAATATGAAAAGATATCAACTGATACTATTAGCATTGCTTTCGGGTTTATTATTATCGATAGCCTGGCCTTTAAATGGATTTCCATATTTTATTTTTATTGCATTGGTTCCTTTACTCTTTATAGAAGATTATATAATCAAGAATCCTCATAACTACAGCAAATTCAGCGTTTTCTTTTTTGCTTACCTTGGGTTTTTCACGTGGAACTTACTCACAACCTATTGGATATGGAATTCAACAGTTGTTGGTGGTATTTTAGCGTTATTAGCCAATTCCTTGTTGATGACTTTGGTATTTCATTTTTATCATTACACACGAAAAGTAGTTTTTAAAAGAAAAAAAGCATATTTTGCTCTGATATTATACTGGATTGGTTTTGAATATTTTCACATGGATTGGGATTTGTCCTGGCCATGGTTAAATTTAGGTAATGTTTTTGCAATACAACCCAAACTTATTCAGTGGTATGAGTTTACAGGTGTTTTTGGTGGTACGCTCTGGATATTGCTTTGTAATATCT
Source organism: uncultured Bacteroidales bacterium (assembly GCA_903936865.1). Classification (GTDB taxonomy): domain Bacteria; phylum Bacteroidota; class Bacteroidia; order Bacteroidales; family JACABE01; genus JACABE01. The sequence goes on from CAIZXK010000289.1 coordinate 14,306, forward strand.
TGTTTTTTGAATTGTATATGATAATCAAGGAGCATAGAAAAGAAAAAGAGATATTTCAGAAGCAACTGCTTAAGATCGGTTTATCGTTATTTTTACTTCTTTTTATTCCAGTTTTCAGTTCATTATATAGTTACAGCACTTACAAGCAAAAAGGAAAACCGGTAGATGTGCTGGTTGTTCAGCCAAACGTTGATCCTTATAATGAGCAGTATTCAACACCTCCGCTGGAGATACTGGCGAAAATGTTAAGTCTACCAAAGGAGAAGCTGGTTAGCAATGCAGAATTCCTGATATTTCCCGAAAGTGCTTTACAGGAAAATGTTTGGGAAGATGCTTTTGAATCGTCAGCAAGTGTTTTTGAAATAAGGAAGTTTATAAAGGATTATCCAAAATTGGCTGTTATTGCTGGCATTTCATCTCAGAGATTATTAGCTGAAAATGAACCGTTAACTTTAGCCGCAAGGGAATTAAACGGGATGGAAGGAAGATTCTACGAACCTTTTAATACCGCTTTACTTATTGACCATTCAGGAATATTACAAAAATATCATAAATCGAAATTGACACCCGGAGTTGAAAAAATGCCTTTTAAGAAACTGTTTAAACCTATCGAAAAGCTGGCAATAAATCTGGGAGGAACTGTTGGTAGCCTTGGAACAGATACCGAACGCAAAGTATTTAGCAGTATTAACGGGAATAAAGTTAGCCCTATCATCTGTTATGAATCAATTTATGGTGGATTTGTGGCTGAATTTGTTAGAAATGGAGCTGAACTTTTATTTATAATTACCAATGATGGTTGGTGGGGAAATACTCCTGGACATCGTCAGCATTTTAGCTTCGCATCGCTAAGAGCCATTGAATGCCGTAGAGATGTGGCCCGTTCGGCAAATACCGGTATTTCAGGCTTTGTAAATCAGCGGGGTGATGTGTTGCAACGTACTGAATACTGGAAACCAGATGTAATCCGTCAAACAATGATGGCTAATACCGAACAGACATTTTATGTAAAATATGGCGATTATATTGGTAGAATTTTTTTGTTTACAGGCATATTATTGCTGCTTTTAAGTTTCGTTAGAGCAATTATCAAAAAATAAAGGAATCATAAGCCGTATGATTCCTTTATTTGAATTGATTAATTATAATAGAAAGTATTGTAAACCCTAAAATGCACCACCTCCTCTGAAATTTGCATCATCGGAACGACCTCGTTGTTTGTCTCTGAAGTTGTTGAAACTAATGGATGCTGTAAATAAAATTACTGGTCCTTCTGATTGCAATAGATAATCGTTGTTATACTTATCGCTTTTTACTGTATAATGGTATTTTATAGAGTTGAAAATGTTTTGTCCGGAAACTCCCAGATTAAGTTTGCCTTTTAATAATGGTTGATTTA
>CAIZXK010000290.1 GCA_903936865.1 uncultured Bacteroidales bacterium
ACATTTCATTCCAAACATATAAAAACATATAAAGAAATTTGAAGTAAACATAAAGATTTAATTTTTCCTGATGTAATTACACTTTAAACAACACGGCAAAGGACAACCCATAATTATTATTTATGGATTGTATGGATTTTCTGATAAATGGGTAAGTCATGCCCGCATACTGGCCGAAAATTACAAGGTTTATATCCCCGTTATGCGATACAATTTATTCAACACATTTGTGATGAGGTTATAATAATAAACGGAACTCAGGTTAAAGGTATTATGCCACAATTTTTATTGGTTTCAAGAATATTTCAATGGGTATAATTTGATTGTAATCAGGAATTATTTCCTCTTCAGTATAATTAATCTTTGAGAAAGAGCCAATTTGTTGAATATGTTGTTCTGTTTGGTATTTATTAAAATTATCCCATTTTGGAGGAAAACTAGTTTTTTGACCATACATTGAATCTATATATAAATTATTGTCTTTGTATTTTTCATGCAAAACTTCCAAAATTTTAAAGAAGAATTCGTCTAATAATACGATAGCATCAAATTCGGATTTTAAGGTATCAAAGTTTTTATCTGAAGGATTAAGCAGCTGAAATAAATCTAAAATTTCGTTCTTTTCTTCTTCATTTATTTCAGTTGAATAACCATTTTTTAAGCTTTTAAAAACTATATTGTTCCAAGCAATACTATCATGCCCCCATTTTACATCGGGTAGATTTAGAGCATGTTCACAGATTAAAACAATTGCAAAAAGGACATCATTTAAATATGTTGCCGGAAACTCATCAAAACTTCTCATTTCAAAACCACTTTGATACATTTTTTCCTGATTAAAATCAAGACCCACTTCCGTAAGCAATTCGTATTCCATTTCTGATTCTATCTGATCCCTCCACCAAATATTTTCCTCTTTTTCAAACTTTATTAATTTCCTAAAATCTTCTACTTTGCAGGTTAAAATTTTTCCTCTTGGCATCGATTTATTATAAGTGCCTACTCCAATATAACGTGACATGGCATTTCTCATTGAACCCAAAGAAAACGTTTCCTCTAAATCAAATGTAGAACTGATAACACCCATAATATCTGGACTACCTAAGGTTGCTATAAAAAAAGGTTCAAACCATTGCAGTAAATAAATAGCGTTGGAGTGAGTTTTGTCAAAATCATTATAATCTACAATTCTACTGTTTTCGGTAAGTGTAGGCAACGTAATATGAAAATGATAGGTGCCATTATTAAATAAAACGATGTGTTCCTGATTGGTCATAAACATATTAAGACCATTGTTATAATCTGGAAAATTTAGTTTTCCTTTTAGTATGGCTGATTCATTGATTTTGTTGAGGAATATGTTTTTAGTAGCGATTAACTCATTACAGGAATCTTCTATATTTCGGTTTTCAAAGTATTTCGTAATAAATTCGATAGTATCACCATCAAAATGAACAGATCCCATCATTTTATTTCTTTGGGAAATCATACTTTGAATACTATAGGGTTGGTTCTCAAGAAAAAGCTCCATTATAGATTTTCCAAGATATTCGGGGTTTACTATTGGTTCTGCATCTGATTTAGCGATTTCAACACCATTCACAAGTCGTTTTAATGCTGACAATGTTTTGTGTTTGAAATTTATATCCAGTTTATCCAGAGAATGACTATTTATCATTCGACTTATTTTATAATTTTTATTCAAACAAAAAGCCTTTTCCAATAAAGGAGCTATGCAATTCGGTTTATAGCATTTTCTATAATCAATGCTATATCTTTCATATCCTATTTTTTTTTGTATAAATTCACCAGTTACTAGTAAGGAATCTTCAAATTGCATGTAGGTTTCGTTTTCTAAGCCAATTCCCCAATAATATTTTTTTGTCTGATTTACTTTCATTTATACTGATTTGCTTTTTTACTGATTATTTAAAAGTTATTCTTTATGCGGTAATATAATCTAATATCAATATTTTAGAAGCTGCCTTTTAAGGGATTAGTATAATTGATACATCCATTAAAAAAGGTTTACTTTACTTTTAAAATATTAGAATTATATCCTTGTCTCAGAAATTTAACAATGTTTCGACCGAATGTTTGATGAAAAGTAGTGTTTTATAAGAAAATTATAAAAACAATAGGGTTTTAATTACTTTTTTACCAATAATTTAAGTGAATGAACAGCCTTGATACAAAATAGCTGTTTTTGTTTTTTCTAAGTTGCAAAAGTACTTTATTTTTATATCATTTACAAGTAGTTATTATAAGGGAAATAAAAAAGATATAGAATGCTCAGTTAATCGGTTGAAAAGTAAAATTTAATCATGGTAATATAAAACATATGAGGAATATAACTCATCATTCCACCAATCTTTTCTAACCTCCGAAAAGTAATTATAATTAAATTCTCCTGCTTGTGATTGCAGTGGATATATCACAATGCCATTTTTTCTGTATGCTTTATTTAAATCCGTTTCGGGAACAATTGGAACAATATGCCCGGAGAGCCCTTTTTCTTTCCTTTTGGCACAAATTATACCAACTCCTCCAAAGGTGTTTACTTTATTTTGAATTTCATCAATGGCAAACATCCTTTTCCATCCAAAACTGGCTCCCCATTTCAAAAACCAATCGTGGATTGCACTTGAATAAATATGGTCTACAGTTTCCCCAAAAATAGCTTTAATCTTTTCTCCTTCCAATATTTTTTGGAGGGCATCATCTGTCCACCAGATAGTAGGAAGATAGACTTTAGAGAAATAGCAATAATCATAGGCATATACATTACAATAAGTATCTTCTATTGTTCGTTGGTATCTAATACTCTTAGCAACATTTAATTTATCAATAAGTTGGGTAATACTTTCCTTTTTAGTCAAAGGGTTAGTAGAGTCTCTAAATGGAATGCTGGAATCACAAATAGGGTTGTACCTAAAAAGCATAGAATCTAAACGCGATTCCGGATCGGGTAATAAATCGGCAATCTTAATCCGGTAATCAGGAGTTGAATCTTCAACTAATAGCTCAATGGGAGATGATTCGGTGTCTTTGTTCATTTTGACTGTTCTTGATTATAAGTTTAACGTTGTCTGAACTTGATTATTTTATCTGATTTTAAAAATGAAGCCAGTTAATCCAGTATTTTATAAAAAGAGCCACCACAATTGCAATGGCTCTTTTCTTTTTTTAAGTTATTAAGGAGTTATCACCACAACCCCATTCGTCAGATTTTCATCTATTTTAACTAAATCACTTAAATCAATAATTCCATCACCATTCAAATCGTAAACAATATAGCCTAAACTTCCGTTGGTAAGGTCGGAATCCATATTAACCAAATCCGATAAATCTACCACTCCATCCTGATTTACATCGCCTACCAAAATGGCAAATTTCCCGGGCGACACTTGTTTCTGGTTATCGCCGTAGGCTTTATCTATGGCATTTGTAAAATCATAAGTCACTGTATCATTTGCAAAGGAAACAGGGAACGAACTCCATGTTTCAATATGATTGCGATGACGGATTGCCATATAATAAGCTTGATTTATTTCTGAAGGTATCCTGAAGGAACACCATCCATTTTGCAATAGATTAATAGTTGCAAATGAATGCAAAAGCTGGTTAGGTGATGTAGCATTATGAAGCGATACATTTATTGTATCTGAGATGTTTCCTGGGAAATGATCTCCGTTTTCGTCCTGCACTTTTGCCATCATCATTGTAAGCGGCTGATATATTCCTTCTAAAAACAGGTTTACATTCAGCTGTTTAAATACCTTTATATAAATGGATAAAGGCTCACCATTTCCACATTCATTTTGTCCTTTAACCGTTAAGTTGCCTGAAAGACTTGAATCTGAAAAGTAAAGATTTATGGAATTATTGCTGCTGTTACCTGAAACATTTGCAGGCAACGTCCAGCTATAAGTGTTTGCATTTGCAATTGGGGGAACCGTATAAACGATATTTCCCTGTCCCTGATTTACCGAATCTTCTCCTGAAATGTTCTGAGCCATTTCAGGTATTGCTTTTACAGTAATTGTAAGACTGGAAACATTGCTTTCTCCGCATGTGTTGCTACCCTTTACGGTAATATTTCCGGAAACAGCATTCGATCCATAATTAACGCTTATTGTATTGGTTGCGGACGAACCAGTAGCTCCAACCGGCAATGTCCAACTATAGGAAGTAGCATTGGCAATACTTGCAATTGAATATATCATATTGTTCTGATTTTTACAAACCGTTGTTGTACCCGAAATACTTCCAGCAACACCTGGTAATGCATTTACCGTTATTGATTTGCTTGAGGCAACTCCATCGCCGCAGGCATTGCTTCCTTTTACTGTAATGTTTCCGGAAACAGCATTAGAACCATAGTTAACACTGATTGTATTGGTTGTGGAAGAACCAGTCGCTCCAGCCGGCAATGTCCAGCTATAAGACGTTGCATTGTTAATGGTTGCAACCGTATATAATATATTGTTCTGATTCTGACAAACAGTTGCAGTACCACTAATAGTTCCTGCATTAGATGGATTGGGATTAATGACCAACAATGCATTATTTGAAGTTTGAAAATTTATGCCATTGCAATTGCTAAGATAGCATCTGTATTCATAAGATGAGGCGTTTGTAATACCATTAACAGTCATTGTATTGCTGTTTGCATTGGTATAAATTGCTCCTGTGGGTATTCCATTGCTTACATTTACCCAATTGCCGCCATTGTTATATTGCCATTGATAAGTTATCGGACTATCGCCGGTTGCGGTAACTGTAAAGGAAATATTTGCAGAAGGCGAACAGGAAGTTTGCATGGTAGCTGGATGATTTGTAATATTTACCGGACTGCAAGTGTTTGAAATTAAATTAATTGAATAATCTTCCACTTCACCATAAGATGAGTTGCCGCAAGGTGTTGAATTTGGACCTGCTCCTGAATCATGTAACCTTATTCTCATGCGGGTATTGCCCAACAAAGCACCCGAGGGTGGGATAAATCCACTTGTAATGTGAGGTGTACTAAAACTTCCGCTCGAAGCATACACATTTTCATCGGCATCCGTAAAATCGCCATCCTGATTCCAATCAATCCATATCAGAATCTGATCGGATGTATAAGGATTTCCAACAGTGATGGTTGCTGAATATGAAGTTCCTATTTGTAATGTGGTAGATAGCGAAGTAAAATCCTGATAACCTCCCGTTACGTTTCCCGAAGTTTGATTAATGCTGCCTAACGAAACATTTGAAATATATTCATAAGTTGTATAAATTGAACCTGCCACACAATAAGGAGGTGTTCCTGTTGTGGAATAATTGCCAGTTAATGCCGGTATTTTATAACAATATCCTGTATTATTGTATTCATAAACTGCAAAGTAATATGTACTTCCGGCAATAAGACCACTTATGTTTACGGATGTAGCCGTTCCTTTATATACTACATAATTTCCAGTTCCAATCTGAGAACCCAACCCATACGCATTATTTGCTGTATAAACAGAATCATTTATTGGATCGCTGGTAACGGCAGCTCCCAAACGGCAAACTACCAGCACATTGTTCCCGTTTCCGCGTGTCCAGTTTAATGTCATTGAAGTATTTGCAATAGCTGATGATGAAATGTTTGTTGCCTGCGTAGTTGGTGGAGTACAGGCTGCAACTACAGTAAGGGTATAATCTTCCACTTCTCCGTAATAAGCATTTCCACAGGGCGATGTTACTTCATTATTATAATGTATCCTGATTCTCATTCTTTTTGCACCGGATGTCGTTCCTTGAGGACATAAGATTGTTGCAGAATATGGACCACCGCCCGGGCTTCCTGTAACAGAAATAGTGCCATCATCTGTAAAATTACCATTATTATTCCAATCCACCCATATCCCACATTGATCACCACTATACGAAATTCCATTTGAAATAGTTATCGGTAAAGCTGAACCTGGATTAATATTGGCTGAAAGTGAAGTGTAGTCAGCATAACCACCCGTAGCACAGGCTGTCGGATTATTTATTGTTCCTATATTGACATTTGAAATGTATTCATCGCAATTATCGCCATTTGCTGCACAGTAAGTAATTCCGATTTGCCTGCTTCCCGAAGGATTTGTAATTGTCGGGATTTTAGCTGTTCCAATTGTAAATGATGTACATTGAGCATCCAGAAAATTTCCGATAGTTGCAGTTGCGGGAATATCATAAGTCAACCAGAAATAATTAACACCTTCAGTAAGTGTAAAGTTTCCTGTAATTGTAAATGTACCGTTTGGTAAAGTAATAGTTGTTCCAACCTGATTGATGCTATCGAAACCACTGGTTGTACTTGAATATAATTTTGCATTGCTTATATCGCTGATAGCATTTGTGCTTCCGTTAGTATTGAAAGTAAATGAGGTAACATTTAATGGAGAAAGATTTCCGCTGGTAACAATTTCAACCCCTATGATTTCTTGTTTTGTTTTTCCAGGTGAAACTTTTGTTGTATTATTTTGAGTTGTAGTACCAGAAACATAAGTCATGGCGGTGGATGAATAATAAACCGGTGTTTCCCAAAGTCCTCTGCCATAAGTAGCTGCTCTTAGTTTGCTAAGTTGCGGATTTGATGCATAATATAATTCAATTTCACCAATTTTAACATTGGGTAATCCTGTGTTAAATGCAACCCAGTTATTAGAACCGTTCTTGAAGTAAACTCCGAGTTCGGTACCAATATATAATTGAACTGAAGTTGTTGATTGCTTATTCTGAACTATAGAATAAGCAGGAATCTGAGGCAAACCAGTTGAAATATTTGTCCAGGTGCTACCTCCGTTAGTTGATTGAAATACCTTATTGGTATTATAACCACTCATACTTACCCATAATGTATTCGCATCGTTGTTTTTAACAGCAATTTCAGTAATACTACCCGAACTTACAGGCAATGTTCCAGTAATATTTGTCCAGGAACTTCCACCATTGGTTGTTTTCCAGATATTACTATGGTCAGTAATATATAGAACCGATGTGTCGGATGCTGCGATTGCCATCGAACGGATTTTATTGCTTGTATTTATTGTGGAAATCTGAGTCCAGCTAATACCTCTATCTTTGGTTTTCCAAACATCAGCATAACCGGCATATAAAATTTGCGGATTAAGAGGATTAATAATATAGGGAGTAACCCAAGCACCATTTCCGGCAGCAGAAGGTTCAATATCTGTAGCTGTAGACCAATGATTTAATGTCTTGCTGATTTGTCCGTTCACATAAGTACCGTATTGAATATTTACATTGGTATAATCAATCAAGCATTCCATTCCATCGCCACCCTTTACGTCCGACCAACTACCACCACTTCTGAGTTTTGTTCCATTATCCTGAAGTCCTGTAATTGTTTCATTTGAAACTGTTTGAGAAACTCCTAATTTATACATTTGACTAATTGCCATCCCATTGGTTTTGTCAGTCCAGGTTGTACCGTTATTGGTTGATATATAAATTCCACCATCATTTACTTCAAACAGATCTCCATTATTCCTGAAGATTAAGTTGTGCTTATCGGCATGAACCGCAGGAACTCCATCTCCCCACCAATGATTGGCAATAGACCAGATAGTTCCTCCGTTTGTTGAACGCCATGTATTTACACCTCCCGCCAATATAATATTGGCATCTGTTGGTGAAACCGCAAGACTTAAATCGTACCAGCCCTGACCATCTGTATCATCACCTGCTGAAGCCCAGCCCAGTAAATTCTTGCTGGCTCCGTCAAAAATCATAGAATAAGTTAAACCGTTATCATTGGATTTTAAAACAGCATACAAACCACTCGTACTTCCTGCTGCCATAGCATAAACCCAGCTGGGTTGATTGGCAGAAACAGCTAATTCAATTCTACGGGCACTACTGTTATAATATGCTTGAGTCCATGAACTTCCTCCGTTGGAAGTAACCGATATAACGCCATTTGTTGTTGAGCCGTATAGGGTATTGAAATCTCCGGGTTTATATTCCATGTCAATAAAGCTTGTGGTGCTAAGTTGTGTATTCCAGGTAGTGCCACCATCGGTAGTTTTATAAACCCCATTTGAAGTTGCAGCTATAAGAATTTGGTTATTTGTTGGATTTAATAAAAGCCTGTTTACCATTTTCCCGCTTGAAATGGTGTAACTTAATCCTGTTGCATTCCATGTAGAACCTCCATTTGTGGATTTTAAAACTCCAATACTCGAATTATCCCAATGGTCCTTATCACCCGTTGCAATATAAATAGTTTGAGAAGTAACATAATTTGAGGGGATTACAATATCACTAACAGCCAATACACCATTATTATCGGTCAGACACGACCATGTGGTTCCATTGTTGGTAGTTACCCATAAACCTCCCGAAGCTGCACCTACCCAATACGTATTGTTATCTGAAGGATGAAATGCAATGCAATTGATGCGGCCAACACCTGCATATCCTCCGGTAGAAGTAGTTGGACCCTGCAATGTCCAGCTTGCTGTTGTTCCTTTATTTTGTTGAGAATTTGCAGCTGTGAATTCCTTATATATTTCTATGGCAGATTTTTGAGGAAATACACCGGTTTTTGGATTTATACGGGTTTCCATATTGTATTCCCACCTTTTGAATTGTTTCCAGCCAATTGCTTTTTTCTTTACACCATTTTCATAATAAACTCCTTTATCCACATTATAAGGTTTCCAATAAGTATAAAAGGCATTTTGATAATCGAAGAATGTTAATTCTGCTCTTGTTTTATTTTGAGGTAAGTTTTTAAGCCAGGGTTGAGCTTGTAACAATCCTGTTAAAAACATAATAACTGCTAAAAGATATACTTTTTTCATAAAGATAAATTAAACTACTAAAATACAAAAATATGAATAATATTATTGCAAAATAATAAAATTTAATATTGAAACAACGTTATTGAAATCATGTTTTTGCTAAAGGAATATTCATCTTCAATGGCTAGCCTGCTTTTTTGTGAAGTTTTCAGATTTAAATTTATTTAAAATTCCTGCAATTTTTGATAAATCTAATTATCGTAACTTCTAAAATGTTTTGCAGTTTCGTTGGATATTCCAGTTATATGAATTATTAAAAAAGCAAATAAATTGCATACTAATGAAAATTATATAACTTTGCTTTTACTTTATCAAATAAATACCTTTTAGGTTTTAAAATTTACACTTTATGAATAATAACGACATATTGCGCCGAATCCGTTACACTTTTGATTTTAATGATTCAAAGATGATTGAATTATTTGGTTTGGCAGATTACCAGGTTGATCGTGCACAAATTAGCGATTGGTTAAAAAAAGAGGATGATCATGCTTATATGGAGCTCAACGACAATCAACTTGCATTGTTTCTAAACGGATTAATTATCAATAATAGAGGAAAAAAAGAGGGAGAACAGCCTGTTGCCGAAAGCCGACTTAATAATAATATTATTTTCAGAAAATTAAAAATTGCTTTAAACCTAAAGGATGATGATATTCTGGATATAATGTCGCTGGTTGATTTACGAGTAGGGAAGCATGAATTAAGTGCATTTTTCCGAAATCCAAATCAAAGCCAATACCGGCCTTGTCAGGATCAATTCTTACGAAATTTCCTGCTTGGTATGCAGAAAAAATATCATACTGACAGGAAATAAAACAGTTGTGAATCAACTTACAAACAGATTTTTATATAACAAAATAAATCTTACAACATGCGAAAATTATTATTAATAGGTTTAACCTTTCTGACGTTACAAGTACTTGGACAAGATAAGTACAATTTTATTCATTTTAATAAACTTACAGAAGTTGAAGGAACAGAATATGTTATTGCCAGAATTGAAAATTGGGGAAAAATGGAAGGATTAAAAAACAGATACCTTTTATTTATTAATACCGAAACCGGTCAATCTAATCAGGTAGATTTTCCCAAAGAAAGCTATTTTGAAAAAATTGAACAAGTTAAAATCGATAGTTTAGGAATAAATTGCCTGGTTGTTTCTGCACAAACGGTTGATTTGGATGGTAAGAAAGGAATAGATTGGAACGACCCAATACAACTAATTATTTTATCAACTGATGGAAAGCAAATAGTACAACTAACAGATAGTAAATTGTTTGTAAGTACCTGGGTTGTTAATAAAAAGACTGGTACAATCGTAATAACCGGACACTACGATACAAACAATAACGGTAAATATGACATGACAGATAAAAATGAAATTGGAATTTATGACTTGAAAACGTTGAAACTGATAGTTAAGATATAAACTTGACTTCTAAAAATTGCTTTTCATTATTGAACTTCAATTTTTAATATTATTCACAAGTTAAGTTATTCGTTGGTGTTCATGATTACGCTACGCTAAGTTCTCATTTACATCAGTAAACTGCGGTATTAAAATCTTATTCGCCTCAAAAAATCTATTTTTTAGAAACCCATTTAATTATAAGTTTACTTTGCCAATCCTTTAAACAATTGTCCTAATAAGTTTAAAGCATTTGTAATTGCTTTTTCATTTTCTACAGGAATCTTCATATAGGTTTTTCCAGTTACTTTGTCTTTTTCAACCAATGAAGAAACCAATTTCTCGGTTGATTCGGGTGATGAAAGTGCTTTGGCAAAACCACTTATAAAACTAATTCCCTGTGTAATTAAAGCTGTTGCATCTAATTCTGGTTCTGAATCTTTATTTTGGTTAACTGATAAGCTTACAGACTCAGTTTCAATAACATTTTCATTTTCATCAGCAGTATTTGTATCAAATATATCTGTTTGTGAAATCGGAGTTTCAGCAACTGCTTTTTCTTTTACATTTAATTCTTCTTTTTCGCTTAGTTCTTCATCAGAAACAAAATTAGGTTGAGTATTGGTTTTTTCAACAGGTTCAGCAATTTCTTCGATAGTTTTCATAAATTGATTGAACTTGCTGTCGCTCAAGAATATACTATCTTCACCATTATCTAATATTCCCTGCGATAAAGAAGTTTTGAATTTCAGAACATCAAGCATGCGGTGTTCAATTGTTCCTCTTGAAACAAAATTGATTACAGAAACATTGCTTTTTTGTCCCATTCGATAAATCCGGGCAATTCTTTGTTCCAAAACTGCCGGATTCCAAGGGATATCCATATTTACAATTAAAGAAGCCGATTGAAGATTCAAACCGGTACTGCCTGCATCGGTAGATAAAAATATGCGGCAGTCTTCATCCGAATTAAAATTATCGAACAATTGTTTTCTTTTTGAACTAGGAACTCCACCGTGCAAATATTCATATTTAATACCCAATTTATCAAGTTCCTGTGAAATTAATCGGGTCATGCGTTCCCACTGACTGAAAATAACTGCTTTTTCGGCATTTCCATCAAAATATTCGTCAAGAATACAGATTAATTCATCTATTTTTGTATCGTTACGGCTTTGCTGATCAACAATATATGTACTGTCGCAAACCATACGCATCAGATTGAGATTGATTAATAATCTTTGTCTGTCCTTTTCACTTAAAAATCTGAATTTTCTCCATTTATATACCAATTTAGCAACAATATCCTTATATCCCTCATGCCATTCCATTTGTGTTTCTGTCATGGGAACCAAAAGGTTTTTATCCAATCTCTGAGGCAATTGCGAAAGTACTTCTTTCTTGGTACGTCTGATCATAATATCCGAAAGCAGTTGTCCGATTTCATTCAGATGTTCGTAACCAATTACTTTACCCGATTCGTTTTTTACCTGATAGTAATCAAGAAATTTGTAGTAAGGGCCTAATTTGAAAGGATCAATAAATTGGATGATTGAATATAAATCCTCTAATTTATTTTCTAAGGGTGTACCTGTCAACACTACAGTATATCGAGAATTTATCTTTTTAACTCCTTGAGCAAGTTTAGTTTTCCAGTTTTTAATACGCTGAGCTTCATCAAGAATTACCAAATCCACTTCGGCTTTGTTAATTGTTTTAATATCATTTTTTAAAGTATGATATGAAACAACTTTATAAAACTCGTCTGAAAGATATTGTGATTCTCTGATATGTGGTGAGCCTTCAATTACTTTTACAGTGCTTTTGGTAAATTTCTGAATTTCAGATTGCCATTGGTATTTTAAAGAAGTCGGGCAAACAATAAGAACATTGGAAATTTTAAATTCTTTTTTTAACAATTCGGCTGTAGCAATTGCCTGAATGGTTTTTCCTAAACCCATATCATCTGCAATTAATGAACGCCCCGCTTTTGCTGCAAATAAAATTCCTTCTTTCTGATAAGAAAAAAGAGTTGTATCAATTAAATGATCTAATGAATTGTTTTCATTATAACTATCTGAAATTAATAGATTACGTCTGTTATTCTCACGATTTTCCAATACAAAATCCATAGCATCATCATAACATCTGAATTCATTACTGATACTTTTGGCAATAGAAAGAAACCTTTCAAAATATAAAAATGCTTCTGGTTTAAGAATGAATTTTTCATCAAAATAGTTATTTGCAAGTTTGATGAATTCACTTTTATAATCACTTCCTATTCTGATTTTTACACATCTTTTTCCTTTGTAATGTAAATATACAGAAGTATATGGTGGGATGTAATCTTTTTTTATAATATCAGACAATTTTGGATCTGATTCAATTTTAAATTTAACCGCTTCAATATGCTTGCAAGTTCCCAACTGATTGGTTTTGAAGTCCAAACAAGAACAAAAGTTTAATGTATTATCATTACTTCGTATGGCAACTTTGTAAGTGTTTTGATTTTCGGGATTGGTAACTCTGTAATCTCCAAAAACCGGTTTTTTATTTAATTTCTGAATTCCAAATGATTTATCCTTAACAAATTGTTTGCGAAGTGCCAATTGCCATTGTACAAGATCCAGATCATCGGGTTTGTAATGATAAGGTACTTTTTGAAGTTTTTCTTTTGTTTGTTTTACTAACTTTTTCATATCAGAATTAGAATATATTTATATTGCAAACTTAGAAAAAAACTTTTATTTATGATATGAGTATATGTTATCATTTTATTTTTTTTAAAATTATGTTATAAAAGAATATTGTTTTGTTAAGTTTTGA
>CAIZXK010000291.1 GCA_903936865.1 uncultured Bacteroidales bacterium
CAAAAGACAAAAAAACCATTTCCACACCATTAATCAAACTCGATCAGGCTACTGTTTTATTCGATAATCTGCCCAAACCCACAGAATCCGTTTATCCATTATCATTTGAAGACATTAATCAGGGCTATGGGTATGTTCTCTATAGAACCACATTCGCCGGACTATCAGAAGGATACTTGAATATTAAATACGTAAGAGACTATGCACTTGTTTTTATTAATGGTAAAAGAGTGGCAGTTCTCGACAGAAGATTAAATCAGGATTCTGTTTATTTAAAGTTTCCGGCAGGTAACAATGTGCTGGATATTCTTGTAGAAAACTTAGGCAGAATCAATTATGGTTCATTTCTGAATGACAACCGCAAAGGAATTACCGAAAAAGTAATTTTCAAAGGAAAGGAAGTTAAGAACTGGAAAATATATGGATTCCCTTTCCATGATTTATCTAATCTGAAGTTTACAAAAGCTACTCAATATCAAAGCCCGGTAATCAGAAAAGGAAATTTCAGCCTGAATGAAACTGCGGATACTTATCTTGATTTTTCAAAATGGGGTAAAGGATGTGTTTGGGTAAATGGTCACAATCTGGGGCGTTACTGGAATATAGGTCCTACTCAGACTGTTTATGTACCTGCACCCTGGCTCAAAAAGGGAGAAAATGAAATACTTATATTTGAAGAATTAAAATACAATATAAACGAAATCAAAGGAATAGAGAACCCAATTCTTGATATTTTAGGTACACCTGCAATAAATGTAACCGGAAGTATTGATAAAACCACCAAAAGAAGTGTTTTAAGTCTTAGTTGCAAGGATACCAATGTAAATATATACTATACACTTAATGGTAAAAACCCAAGCAATAAATCATTAAAATATAGCAAGTCTTTATCTTTTAGCAAACCAAGCATTGTTTCAGCTATCGGACAAAAGTTTGATAATTATTCCGATGAAATACTTAAAATCATGATTCATCCCTCTTTGTCAACAGCATCTAAAGTAACTACTCAAACCAGATTCAATGAAAAATACAGTGCCGGAGGTGAACAAGCGATGGCAGATGGATTTATGGGAAGTACAAATTATAAGGATGGTTTCTGGCAAGGTTATGAAGGTAATGATTTCCATACCATTATAGATATGGGAACAGAAAAGGAAATCTCAACCATCAGGATTAATTTTTTACAGGATGTAAAATCGTGGATATTTTTCCCTACTCAGGTCGAATTCAGCGTATCTATTGATGGCCAAACATTTACAACTATAACTACTGAAAACTTTACGGATGATAATACTAAGCAGGATATCCTAATCAAAAAAGTTTTAACAGATTATAAATCATCAAAAATGGGTGGTAAGAAAGTCAGGTATATTTCAGTAAAAGCTAAGAATACAGGTGTTTGTCCACCAAATCATCCCGGAGTTGGTGGCAAGGCATGGTTATTTGCAGATGAAATAACAGTGGAATAATTCCAGTAAACTTTATCGGCTAATACAAATGGAGATAGCTTTTGCTATTTCTCCCTTTTTTAATAGTTCCTTAGCATACAAATGTAGTTTTTCTTTTCTGGAAACAGCATCTTTTTCTGTTTTCAAAATTAAAAGACAGGTTTCATCTTTTTGGTTTTCATGTATCGTTTGAGCATCCGGAAATTCTACCATATTACCCATTAAACCCAGGTCGTTACCTGTAAAAACATGACTATTTCTGATTTCTTCGGGTAATGAGTCAATACCTATCGAAGCCCTGTTTAGCGGTTTTGGCACTTCAAACAACGAATTTCCAACTGCATGGCAATAATAATTTTCGCCCATTCTACCAATCCATCCAGCTTTATTCTGATCTATGATACCTTTGCTGTTTAATATGTTTTCGGAAACATGAACTTTTTTTCCTTCGCATATTACAAGATTACCTGCACCTCCCTCATTGCCTGTTTCTATCACCTGACGTACAATACATTCTATCTGAACAGGTGATTCCTTAACTCTGAATGGCTTAACCAAATCACTTTTTATCTGGGTAAAACCAGCCTTGATAAATTCATTAACACCTTTTTCAAATTCGGCACTGGCGAGGTTAATCTGGTGAACCATTTCATAATTTACGAGGTTTATAACGACTTCAGGAATTATTTTTACATTTTCGTAAGTGTGCTTAGTCGTATTATCCCTTCCCCTGCGCGAAGGAGAAAAAACCAAAATGGGAGGATTAATGCCAAAAATATTGAAAAAACTAAAAGGAGAAAGATTGGGATTTCCATCCATATCAATTGTACTAACCAATGCGATGGGTCTTGGTGCAATTGCACCCTGAAGCAAAGCCATCATTTCCATTACAGGAATTTCTCCTGGTATATATGATTTCATTTTAAAATTATTTTACGGTTATTAAAGGAAGCTTTGAAAAATTGGCAGAAATCCAATTCTTATAGAAATTCGATTTTTCAACTAATAATAGCCGGTAAAACCTTTGTGGAAACTTCTCCAAATCCGATTCTCATATTCTCATTCGCTGCAAATCCGCGAATAATCACAGTATCATGGTCTTCAAGAAAAACCCGGGAATCTCCATTATCCAATAGAATTGGATTTTGTCCTTTCCAGGTAATTTCAAGTAAAGAACCAAAAGAACCTGTATCAGGACCACTGATGGTTCCAGAAGCATACATATCGCATGGATTTATATTACAACCGTTTATAGTTTGATGAGCCAATTGCTGACAAATATTCCAATACATGAATTTAAAATTTGTTTTACAAACCGTATTTTCAGTTGAATTTGCAGGCATTATAGATGCTTCAAGCTGTATATCGAAATTCTTTTTCCCATTCGATTTCAGATAAGGAAGCACTTCAGGAATCTGAATGGGTCCTTCTGTTCTGAATGGTTCCAAAGCATCGAGTGTAACTATCCATGGTGAAATTACAGATCCAAAACTCTTTGAAAGAAACGGGCCTAATGGCACATATTCCCATCGCTGTATATCCCTTGCAGACATATCATTAAACAATACCATCCCAAAAATATAATCCTCAGCTTTATTTACAGCTATGGTTTCACCCAATTCTGTTTTCTGACAGGTAATGAAAGCTATTTCCAATTCAAAATCCATTTCTTTAGTTGGACTGAAAATTGGATTTGGATTTTCTTCTGTTTTTATTTGTCCGTTGGGACGATGCAAAGGTGTACCAGAAACAACAATTGATGATGCTCTTCCATGGTAACCAACCGGAAGATGTTTCCAGTTGGGAAGTAATGCATTGGCAGGGTCGCGGAACATTTTGCCTACATTGGTTGCATGCTCCATACTCGAATAGAAATCAGTATAATCGCCAACCTTTACAGGCATTATCATTGTTACTTCATTTATCTGATAAATAATTTCGGTCAATAAAGATGACTGAGTTTTAAGTTCATTATTTTCTGTTGAAAACAGTTCAATAATTCTTAATCTGACTTCACCGGCTTTTTTCCGCCCCAGCGAAATAAATGAATTTAGATCTTTTTGTTTGAAATAATCGGTAGTATCAACTGCAGTATTTTTAAAAAATCCATGCTGATTTAATGCATCCAGATCAATAATATTATCACCAATTCTGCTTGTTGCCCTTATCCTGCCTCCGGGCAAAACTGACATTCCGAAGGGAATGTTGTACAAAGGGAAATCAGAAGTTTCAGAAACAGTAAGCCATGATTTATTAAGATTTTTATTTTGAATCATTTTATTTTATTTAAAAAGTCTATAGTGTTCCTCTTCTCCCTTGCTCTAATTCAATGGATTCAAATAAAGCCTTAAAATTTCCTTTTCCAAAGGATTTGGCTCCTTTTCTCTGAATGATTTCATAAAAAACAGTAGGGCGATCTTGAACTGGTTTTGAAAAAATCTGAAGTAAATATCCCTCATCATCTCTATCAATCAATATATTGAGTTCTTTTAATGTTTTAAGTTCTTCTTCAATCTCTCCTACCCTATCCATTACAGTATCGTAATAGGTTTCCGGAATAGTAAGAAACTCCACACCTCTTTTGCGAAGACTGCTTACTGTTTCTATAATGTTATTGGTTGCAAGTGCTAAATGTTGAATTCCAGGACCTTTATAAAAATCAACATATTCTTCAATTTGTGATTTTTTCTTTCCTTTGGCAGGTTCATTTAATGGGAATTTTATTCTGCCATTGCCATTGGTCATAACTTTACTCATCAGAGCAGTATATTCTGTGGATATATCATTGTCGTCGAACGAAATCAATTGTGTAAATCCCATTACATCGGCATAAAACCTTGCCCATGTATTCATTTCATTCCATCCTAAATTACCCACCATGTGATCGACATACAACAAACCGGTTTCTTCGGCCCTGAATGATGGATTCCAGGCTATGTAACCAGGCAAAAAGAGACCGTTGTAATTATCTCTTTCAACGAAAATATGCACTGTATCGCCATAAATATGTATTCCCGAACAAACTACCTCGCCCCATTCATCAGAAATTTTCACGGGTTCCAGATAAGGTTTTGCTCCTCTTTTTACTGTTTCCTCAAATGATTTTGATGCATCGGGTACCCATAATGCAGCTACCTTTACGCCATCACCATGAAGATTGCAATGTTTTGCTATATCAGAATCGGGAAGTAGTGAAGTTGTAAAAACCAACCTGATTTTCCCTTGCTGTAATACATAAGAAGTTTTTTCTTTATTTCCTGTTTCGAGTCCGCAATATGCAAGTGGTTGGAATCCAAATGCAGCCATATAATAATAAGCCGCTTGTTTAGCATTTCCAACATAAAACTCTACATAATCGGTTCCATTTATTGGTAAAAAATCATTTGCTCCCATATTGTTATGTTATATGATATTTAAGTTTCTATTTTTTAATTTAATACAACAATTAGTCAGGCATATTGATAAGATTTTTATTAGTTTTAACAAAATATTTAATTTTATTAATAGCTTACAATCAGCATATCAACAGCTTGCAATCTTTTTAAGAAAATCGAAATTAATCAAGCCAAGATAAATGATACTTAGTATCTTCGATTTCCAGCGCTTGACGGGTTATTTTTAATGGATTAAATGTGTCAACCATTACAGCTACTTCATCAGTTCCCTTTTTACCGATACTTTTCTCAACAGCTCCCGGATGCGGCCCATGAGGAATTCCCAATGGATGTAGCGTTATTTGTCCTTTTTCAACAGATTTACGGCTCATAAAATCTCCATCAACATAGTAGAGAACCTCATCAGAATCAACATTGCTATGGTTGTATGGAGCCGGAATGGACTGTGGATGATAATCATACAAACGGGGAACAAAAGCACACATTACAAATTTATCAGTTTCAAATGTTTGATGAACTGGTGGTGGTTGGTGAACCCTGCCTGTAATGGGTTCAAAATCGTGAATAGAAAAAGCATAAGGATAATGATAACCATCCCAGCCAACTACATCAAACGGATGGCTTGCATAAACATAAGGAAAAATAAAATCTTTCCTTTTGATTATCACCTTAAATTCTCCAACTTCATCATGAACCTCAAGCTCTTCGGGTCCACGAATATCTCTTTCGCAATAAGGAGCATGTTCGAGAAGTTGCCCCATATTGTTTATATATCTTTTTGGATACCTGAACGGATGGTATGATTCAACAATAAACAATCTGTTTTCTTCCGTTTTAAATTCAATCTGATAAATGCTACCTCTTGGTATAATCAGGTGATCGCCCGGATAAAAACGAATATTGCCATAGGTGGTTTTGAGTTTTCCTTCTCCATGATGAACAAAAATCATTTCATCAGCACCTGAATTTTTAAAAAAATAGGTTGTTAAACTTTGTTTGGGTGCAGCCAGGTAAATAGTAACATCCTGATTAACCAAAACAGGAATCCTGCTTTCAAGATAATCATCTTTCTGTGGTATATTAAAACCCAGAAAACTTCTGTTCGTAAGGTTTTGTTCAATCGCTATTTCAGGCGTTACATTAATAGCTTCACCTGCTTGTTTTACAAGTGTAGGTGGGTAATTATGATAAAGCAGAGAATAAATATCTGAAAACCCGGCAGTACTTACCAATTGTTCAGAATACAGAGAACCATCTGGTTTTCTGAACTGTATATGTCTTTTGGCTGGAATGGAACCCAGTTTCTTATAATGAGGCATAAACCTTAATTTTTGATGATAATTAGTATTTTAAATTATAAACAAATTTTATCTGTTTTGGCTTAATAAATATCCCTTTATTTTTAAAATAATTATTAAAAAATATTGTTTTTTTTAAGATGAATTATTTAAAACAATATATAAAGCAATTAAAATGAATATAATACATAGTGAAAAACCAGTAAGATAAAACTAAACTTCTAAAATTAATTATTTCATTCCAATGGCAATAAGATGCTTTCATTCGGCAATTTTATAAGGAACTTAGATAATAAAAACCCCTGATAGTTGTCTGACAGGGTATTGATTTTTTTTCCGGGAATTCTAAAAATTACTTTTTCTTAGTTGAATTTCAATTATAAAATCCTCATTTAAATTAGTAAGCTGCGGTTTTAAAACTTGTTCGTCTCAATAAATCTAATTTTTAGAATTCCTCTACTTGATTTTATAATTCTATCTATTCACCACAAACTTTTTTGTATCTATACCATTATCGGTTAGCAATTGTAAAAAATAAATTCCTTTTGAAAGCATTTCAATAGCTATTGAATAATTGTTTTCGAAACGATTATTCAATTTAGAAATCAATTTTTTTCCATGGATATCAACTACCCTTATTTCCTTTATTTTATTATTAGTTTGATAAATATTTATGAAATCATTGGCTGGATTGGGATAAATTATAAATTGCCGGCTATCTTTACTCATAGTATTCAGCGAAACGAAATGTGCTTTATATAAGTAATTTCCAATTAGATAATCGATATGCTTTTTTTCTCCGGAAACGAATAAATCCAATCCCCAAAAGCTATTTCCAGGTTTCCAATCAAAAAACCAAGTTTGATCCATGCCCAAAACAGAATTTCCATTGGCATCGTAAACATAGGTACTCATATCCTGATTTAACCAATATTCTTGCCAGGTTTGACGGGTTTTTGTTAAAAGCTGTCCATTCTCATTATTTGCTAAAAGGTATCTTTCTACTATTTTCCAACTGTTATTCTGCCAATTTTCTTGTGTCTCTGAAACCTTAAATCCAAAATCGTTGTAAGTACTTGTGAATTTATAACGATTTTCCCAGTTACCCTGCCAGATTTGATTTATTTCACTTGATTTCTTACCAATTGAATTATACAAATAAATTGATTTATAGGCATTAACCCAATCGTTATTTTGCCAATTTTCTGTTACATTACTACTAATATTGCTATTAATATTATAAGTAGTTGAATATCTATAAGAATTTACCCAATTGTTATTTTGCCATACTTCGCGTAGTTTTGAAATTAAATTTCCAGAAACATTATACGTATAAAAAATTCTATATAGATTTTCCCAGGAATAATAACCTTTCTTCTCCGAAAATTCAGTATTTAGTCTTCCCTGAAAATCATAAGTATAAATAAATCGTGATAAAGTGTCCCATTTATCTATATTCCATTTATAAACAATATGTTGAATTAAATTTGCTGATGAATCATAGGTGTAAAAATTTCTTTCAATATTAATCCATTCCTGATCTTTTCGCTTTATTTCATTTGAGATTACCCTCCCAAATTCATCAATATTTTGTGTTAAAAGAAATGAAATATCATTATAAACATTAAAACAAACAATTGTATCCCAATTCCAGACTATAGCTTTAGGTTTTTGAGCCTGCAAACTACAAATTAAAAAAATAAACATTATGGAAGTTGATACAATTCTTTTCATCTTTTCTCTCAGTAAATAATTATTTCACAATAAACTTCATTGTTACAATTACTTTATCATCTTGCAATTGTAAAAAATAAATTCCTTTGGAAAGCATATCAATACCAATTGAATAATTTTTTTCGTAACGATTAATCGATTTTGAAATCAAATTTTTCCCATGAATATCAACTATATTAATTTCTTTTATCTTATTATCTGTTTGATAAATATTTATGAAATCATTGGCCGGATTGGGATAAATTATAAATTGTTCATCTTCTATATCTTCTGACATTCCTGTTGTAAATGAAACGAAATGAGCTTTATAGCGGGCTAATCCATAAATGGAAACAGAATAAGTGTTAAATGTGGAAGTATATATTTCCAATCCGAATATACTTGGTAAAATAGTCCAGACACCATTAATCCATTTTTCATACTTGCCGGTTATTGAATTTCCATTTGAATTGTATGTATATGTACTTTTATCATAATTTTCCCAACTATTGTTTTGCCATAATTCACGCTTAAAATTCAGCATATTACCATTGACATCATAAGAATAACTATCTTTATCACTGTTAGCCCAACTATTATTTTGCCACATTTCCACAGAATCAATGAGTAACCTTCCATTTCCATCATAAATAAAATTGTTTTTCTTTTCATTAGCCCAGCTTCCCTGCCACATTTGACTGATTATAGTGGTCAGTTTTCCATTATTGTAAGTATAATCTATATTATAATCGTTTTGCCACGAACCATTCGACCAGTTTTGCCATAATTCGTTAGTTAGTACCATATTATAAGTATATGTATTTTTGAATTGCATCTGCCATGCATTTGATTGCCAGTATTCGTATATATCAGTTAGCATATCTCCATTGGCATTATAGGTATAAGTGTTTCTACCTGAATTGTTCCAAGTATTATTCTGCCAGTTTTCAAAAACATTGGTTAATATATTTCCATTGTTATCATAAGTATATGTATTCCTGTTTGCATTTGTCCATGCATTATTCAACCATATTTCAAGCAAAAAGCTCAACATATTACCTGTTGCATCATAAGTATACGTATTTCTTACAGAATTATTCCATGTATTATTTTGCCAGTTTTCCCATATTTCGCTAAGCACAAATCCATCTGTATTATAACTTCTTGTAAGCCTTTTCAACACATTTGCTGTATCATAAACAATAATGGTATCCCATTTCCATATAATTGCATCTGTCGATTTTGAATTTATTCTGACAGAATTAACTGCACTTGTTTTATTTTTAAATGCATTTTTATTTTGCTGAGCTTGTAGTAAACTGATTACAAACAAAGAAAACACTAAAGAAAGTAATAATTTTTTCATAATATAAATTATTTTATTAATATTGATTTTAAATACGAGTCAAAGTTAATTAATTTTTGGGCATAAAAACAAATGACAATCTATTTTTTTATAATCTTCTTAAATCCACAAAGATTTGTTCTTATTTTTTTATGCCTTTTTTAAAAATATTCAGTCATCATTTTAATTTTGTATTAAAAAGGATAATAACTCTATCAGAGGTGAATTTAATACTGTTTTCGGATTTGAAGCATATAAAAAAAGCCTGACAGATTTGTAATTCCGTCAGGCTTTTTCATATTATATCAACTCATTATTGCTGGGCTTGCTCCTGTTGCATTGAAGGAGGATTTGTATTCATATACATTTGATAGTATTGTTCAAATAACTTCTGCGATTTAGCACTCAAAGTTTTTTGATTATGTGCATCGGCAATTTCCTTTATCCTATTTATAATACCCAGATTCTGGCGTTTTTCACCATCCAGCTGATGGGTTCTGCTTCCTGTAAATCGGAAATAATAAGCCAATTCATTAACGTTTATATCCAGCAACCTATTAAGTATTTCATTCGCTTTACTATTTTCACCCGCTTTATAGTAAGCTTCAGCCATCGGCATCATAAACATATTATAAGGCATTTTGCTGTCGGGCATCAATTCAATACAACGGTTCAAAACCTTAACAGCTGAATCCTTTTTGCCTTCATCCATCAGTGCATTTGCTAAGCGGGCAAAAATATTACGGAAATTCATGGTCATACGCATATTGGTTTCGTCCAGATATACTTTCGGATTCGTCATATTTCCCCATTTATACTTATTCATCAGATTCTCATACATAATGTCAGTATTAACTGTTCCCGGTTGACCATCGGTACTGTGGGCATTCATTGGAACCAAACGATAAGCTAATCCTTCGAGCTGGAAATAGTTTTCCAGACCAATATAAGCTTCGCTACCAGTAGTTATAGCAAAATAAACCGGACGTTTCCAATCAAAATTTGCCAGTAAATCCATTTGCATCAACTGAGCTTTTTGAACTCCATAACCACCCATAGTCCAGTTTAAAACATCTAAAATTGAATCATTAAGAGCTGGTGGAACAATCTTGTTTTTGATAATGGTATTTTTATCAACCGGAATACTGAATTTATCGGTTGGGAAATAGCTCATCATCTTATTATTCGACATCATGCGCGTGTTATTGTCATCGGAAATAAAACCAATTGCATCCTTAACATTCACATAAACGCCCTGAGTATTTGATGATTTGTCGAATAACACAAAATCGCGTGTTCCTTGAATATATTGTTCTTTGGTTAAAGAAAAAGGAACAGGATCCGAATTGTAAGCTTTACGCTTTGCCTGATCGATATACCAGTCGGTATTTAACAAACTCAGGTTGATAACTCTGATATCTGTCCGGATACCTTCTACTTCCTGAGCATACCACAATGGGAACGTATCATTATCACCATTTGTAAACAAAATTGCATTTAGAGCACATGAATTCAGATAATTTTCGGCAAAATGCAAGGCTGTATATCTGTTTGAACGATCGTGATCATCCCAGCCTTCGCTTGCCATTAGTGTTGGTACTAATAATAAACAAACAGAGGTTGAAATGATAGCAGCCAGCTTAGGTTCTATTTTTTTAGATAAAAAATGAAAAATGGCATACACTCCCAAACCTATCCAAATGGCAAAAGCATAAAAAGATGCAGCAAAAGCATAATCCCTTTCACGAGGCTGATAAGCATACTGATTCAGATAAACAACAATGGCAATTCCAGTGAGGAAAAACAACAAAGCAACTACCCATCCACTGCTTGTATCCTTATTCATTTGGAAAAACAAACCAATTAATCCTAAAAACAGTGGTAATAGATAAAACTTATTGGTCCCTTTACTTTTCATGTGATCTGGAATATTATCCTGTGGACCTAAACGTGCATTATCAAAAATAGGAATACCACTGATCCAGTTTCCGTTAATAGCATCGCCTCTACCTTGTAAATCATTTTGACGTCCAGCAAAATTCCACATAAAATATCGGAAATACATATAATTTAGTTGATAATTGAAGAAAAAGCGAAGATTTTCTCTAAAAGTAGGCTTCATAATCACCTCTGGTTCACCGTTTCTGCCTTGAACTGTAATTGGAATTCCTTCAATATTTCCCCAACTTTTATAAGCATTAATGTGCATTTGATCGGAATTACTCCACATTCTTGGAAATAATGTCGTAAAACGAGGATCATAAACAGCTTCATCATTCTTTTTGTCATAAGAAACAACATATCTTCCAACAATTTCAAGGTTTGTATTAGCTGCATTTTGCTTGAGATATTTTTCTGCATTATTTCTGTCGAAAAACTTTGCAACTTCTTGTTTGCCCGATTTTATAATGTAAGCTTTTGTATAAACAGGTTTCCCATCTTTATAATCAATAACCGGTGCATTAAAATACGGACCGGTAAGCAATGGAGTTGAACCATATTGTTCGCGTTCGAGATAAGCAACCAAAGCAGTCGCATTATCCGGATTGTTTTCATCAATTGGTGGATTTGCATTTGATCGGATTACCAATATAAAAAATGATGAATATCCAATAAGCAAAAAAACCAGCGAAAGCATTATGGTATTTAATATTACCTTGTGATTTTTTTTTGCATAAGACAAACTCCATAAGATGCATGCTATAATGATGCCAAAATAAATAATGGTTCCCGAACCGAAAGGTAATCCAAAAGAATTTACAAACAGTCGTTCAAACCAACCAGAAAGTTTTACTAAATATGGTATAATTCCATAAAGAACAAATGCCAATAAAAAGAAAGAAAATAATGCAGAAAGTATAACTCCATTGCGGGTAGCTTTGTGTTTTTTGAAATAATAAACAAAAACAATAGCAGGAATTGCAAGTAAATTCAATAAGTGAACACCAATGGAAAGACCAACAAGATAAGCTATTAAAATCAACCAACGGAGATTATGTTTTTCATCGGCATTTTCTTCCCATTTTAAAATTGCCCAAAAGGTAATGGCTGTATAAAAAGAAGAAGAAGCATATACTTCGCCTTCAACAGCTGAAAACCAAAAGGAATCTGAGAAAGTATAAGCCAAAGCACCTACAATGGCACTTCCAAAAATTGCAATTAATTTACCATCGGTCATTTCACCATTACGTAAAACCATTTTTTTGCCCAAAAGGGTTATGGTCCAGAATAAAAACAAAATGGTAAAAGCACTTGCCATTGCCGACATCATATTAACCATGCGGGCTACCAAGGCAACATCACCAAAAGCAAACATTGAGAAAAACCGACCAATTAACTGGAAAAAAGGAGCCCCCGGTGGGTGACCAACCTGTAATTTGTATGAAGTGGCTATGTACTCGCCACAATCCCAAAAACTTGCAGTAGGCTCAGAAGTTAAAATATAAACCGCTGAAGCAATGATAAAAACAAACCATCCAATGATGTTGTTCCATTTTTTATAATTTGAAACCATAAGTGATTATTAAAAAATAGTTTAGTCTGCGAATTTATAAAAAAGTTTTTACTTATTGATTGTTTAACCGAAATAAAACCTGATTCAATAATTTATATAAACGTTCGATTGAAGTAATTTCAGATAATTGAAGAATTAATCTCGAAAATAAAAAATATTTGTAAGATTTCATCATTTTACTCAAAATTTACTAATTTAGCAGCAAGAATAATAACCATGTCAAAACAAGAGGAAAAATACAATAAACGACGTTTAAAAAGTTCATATATTACTTCTGTAATTAGCATATCATTAGTTTTGTTTATGTTAGGAATATTAGGAATGATTATTTTGCATGCCCAAAAAATTTCAAATCAGGTGAAGGAAAACATTGGATTTTCAATTTACATGAAGGAAGATGTAAAAGAGGCTGATATTATTCGCTTTCAAAAATCGCTGGATGTAAGCAGTTTTGTAAAGTCAACAGAATATATTACTAAAGAAAAAGCAGCATCAGATTTATCGAAAGATTTAGGCGAAGATTTTGTCAACTTTTTAGGATATAATCCATTATCAGCAAAAATAGATGTACGTCTCAACGCCGATTATGCCAATAATGACAGTTTGACAAAAATTGAAAAACAAATTACAAAAAATGAATCTGTAAAAGAAGTTTATTATCAGAAATCCCTGGTACAAGTTGTAAATGAAAATATCAGAAGAATAAGCCTTTTCATTCTCTCTTTTAGTACATTACTCCTTATTATTGCCATGGCTTTAATAAATAATACTATAAAATTATCTGTATACTCAAAAAGATTTCTTATTAAAACTATGCAATTGGTAGGTGCAACTCAGCATTTTATCCGAAAACCTTTTATTATTAAAGGTATTATAAGTGGTTTATATGGTGCTCTTATTTCTATTGCCTTATTAATTGGAACTTTATATCTGGCACAAAACAATTTCCCTGAAATTTTCAATATACAAGAAATTGATTTATATCTAATTGTATTTGGTATTGTTATATTTCTCGGAATCCTTTTTTCATGGGTTTCAACTTTTTTGGCAGTTCGCAAATACCTAAATATGAAAACCGACAGTTTATATTATTAAATTTCTTATTTTTGTAAAAAAATATTTTATGGCACAGAATGTTAAAAAAATAATAACAACCAACATCAAGCAGACTTCTGCTAATCAAGCAAAAACTATTAACACCAAAACAGCTGATAAACATCATTTGGAGTTTGCTTTTGGTAAGGAAAACTATCGATTGTTATTAATAGGGTTGGGTTTCTTATTGGCAGGTTATATTCTGATGATAGGTGGTGGTTCTGAAGACCCTAACGTATATAGCGACAAAATTTTCGATTTTCAAAGATTAACATTAGCTCCAATTTTATTAATCATTGGTTTTGTGATTGAAATTTTCGCAATCATGATTAAACCCAAAGATTAAACCATTTCAATTTCATACCTATGACTGTTTTTCAAGCAATTATAATTGCCATCGTTGAGGGCATTACTGAGTTTTTGCCTATTTCTTCTACCGGACACATGATAATTACTTCCGAAATTTTGGGAGTAAATATGCAGGAAAGTTTTAATAAATTTTTTATTGTTTGTATTCAACTAGGAGCAATACTATCAGTTGTAGCTTTATATTGGAAAAGATTTTTGAACGAAATCGATTTTAAAAGAATTAAGCTTGCATTTAAAAACTATTCTTTTTTCAGCAAAACTTTTTGGGTTGAGATATATTTTAGCAAAATATTTTACTTAAAATTAATTGCTGCTTTTCTACCTGCTGCTTTTGTAGGCTTGTTTTTTAAAAAATATATCGATATGTTGCTCGAACGTGTTGATGTAGTTGCCTATAGTTTACTCTTTGGAGGTATTATTCTCTTGTTTGTTGATAAATGGTTTCGTAAAAATGAAACCGACACAAATGCTCAAAATCAAAAAATTGGCTTTCCAAAAGCAATACTAATCGGATGTTTTCAGGTTATTGCTATGATTCCGGGCGTTTCTCGTTCTGCAGCTACTATTGTAGGTGGAATGGCAAATAAATTAACAAGAAAAAATGCAGCGGAATTTTCATTTTTCCTGGCAGTTCCTACCATGCTTGCAGCAACTTTAAAAGATTTATATGACTATTATAAAGAAGGTCTTAGCTTAAGTTCTCATCAAATTTCATTATTGGCAATTGGAAATGTAGTTGCTTTTATTGTAGCTTTACTTGCAATTAAATCATTCATTAATTTCCTATCGAAGAAAGGTTTTGTTGCTTTCGGTTATTATCGCATCATTTTAGGAATTGCAATTTTGACATTATTAGCTTTTAACATACCTCTCTCAATCAACTAAATGCAACCATATAATTTTATCGAAGGAGAGGTTTTACTTATAAACAAACCATACGATTGGACTTCTTTTGATGTTATAAGTATAATCAGAAATCATATTAAACGATCGCTTGATGTAAAAAAAATCAAGGTGGGTCATGCCGGAACATTAGATCCGCTAGCAAGTGGATTATTAATTATCTGTACCGGAAAATACACAAAAAAAATTGACGATTTTCAGGCTCAGGAAAAGGAATATACTGCGACTTTTACTATCGGAGCAACTACTCCTTCCCATGATATGGAAAAACCAGCCGATCAATTTTTTGATTATTCACACGTTACGGAAGAACTAATAAAAAAAACAGCAACTTTTTATACAGGAACTTTCAATCAGATTCCTCCCGTATTTTCAGCTGTAAAAATTGAAGGGAAACGAGCTTATGATTATGCCCGAAATGATGAAGAAGTTATAATTCAACCTAAAACAATAACTATAAGTGAATTGGAAATTACAGGAATTGATTTACCCGAAATTCATCTTAGAATAGTTTGCAGCAAAGGAACATATATTCGTGCTCTTGCTCGCGATTTTGGTGAAAAAATGAAATGCGGAGCCTTTCTATCTGAACTTTGCAGAACAAGAATTGGTAATTTCAACTTACAGCAAGCATTGGAAATAGATCAGTTAAAAGCTGCTATAGATGCCCAGAATACACAACTTTAATAACGGGAATTCAAAAATTTGCTTTTGATTCTTTTAATTTCAATTTTAAAAAATCAATAAAATCAAAATTAAGTGAATTAAACATTTACTGTATTTAAACAAAATTTGTATTTTTGCAACAATCTATCTTTGATAGATAATTATTAACAAAAATCCTTTTATGTATTCATATTTTGAAGGTAAGTTGGTACAAAAAACACCAACTTATGCAATAATAGATTGTAATGGAGTAGGTTATATGATAAATATTTCTTTACATACTTTTTCTAAAATAAAAGATGAAGAAAAATGTAAATTATTTACACATTTAGCTATCAAAGAAGATGCTCATACATTATTTGGATTTTATGATCAGGAAGAACGAATATTATTTCGGCATTTAATCAGTGTTTCGGGTGTTGGTACCAATACCGCCCGAATGATGTTATCATCCTTATCACCTATAGAAATTACTCAGGCAATAATTTCGAATAATGTATCTGCTTTACAATCAATAAAAGGAATTGGCGGTAAAACGGCTCAACGTATCATTTTGGATTTAAAAGATAAAATAAGTAAAATTTCAGGCGATGTCGAAATTTTACATATTGAACACAATACAAAACGAGAAGAAGCGTTATCAGCATTAGTCATGTTAGGCTTTAACAAAATCGTTGTTGAAAAAATGCTCGACAAAATTATACGTTCAGAATCAGCTAATATTACTGTGGAACAACTAATTAAACAGGCTTTAAAAAATTTATAAACATATAGAACGAGGTTAAATATCAACCTTCGTTTACTAAAATATTGATAAAACTAAGTGCGAATAACAAGGTATATTGTAAGTTTACTCTTTATAACTACTTTAGCTGTATTTATTTTTCAGATTCCTTTTTCTAAAGGGAAATCTGTTGATGCGGATACATTTAGATATTATCCTGAAAATCTGGCAATAAATCCACCGGATTCAAATCCTCGTTTCCCGATACCAACTAACACAGATCCTTTTACAGGGAATTCATCAACTCACCCACTTTATCTTAATAATCCTTCTAATGTTCAGGATACAGTTGTATACGATCCTTTAAACAACGAATATATTTTCCAAAGCAAAATGGGCGATTTGGATTATAATACGCCAAATACCATGACTTTTGAAGAATATCAAAAATTTGACATGGATAAAGCATTACAAGGATATTGGCGTGAACGTTCAAAAGCAGCAAATGCAGGAAACAGAGGTGGAATTATACCTCAACTTAAAGTGGGTGGTGAAGCTTTTGATAGAATTTTTGGTAGCAATACCATAGATATCCGTCCTCAGGGTTCTGCAGAATTAATTTTTGGAATTATTGGAAATAAAAGAGATGATCCATCATTGGATATTCGTCAGCGAAGTACAACAAATTTCGATTTTCAGGAAAAAATTCAAATGAGTGTTATTGCTAAGATTGGTGATAAAATTGAATTTAAAACCAACTATAACACGGAGTCAATGTTTTCATTTGAAAACAAACTAAAACTCAGATATGAAGGAAAAGAAGATGAAATTCTTCAACTTTTGGAGGCTGGTGATGTAAATTTGCCTTTAAATACTACATTAATTCAGGGAAGTCAAAGTTTATTTGGTATCAAAACAAAGTTAAAATTTGGAAGAACCACTTTAACAGGAGTCTTTTCTGAGCAAAAAGGTGAAACAAAAAATATTACAGTACAAGGAGGAGCCGAAACCAATACGTTTAACTTTAAAGCCGATCAATACGAAGAAAATCGCCACTTTTTCATTTCCCAATATTTCAGAAACAACTATAATACAGCGATGTCTTCGTTACCTATTATCGGATCAAATGTAAACATTACTAAAATTGAAGTTTGGCGAACTAATATTGGTGCACCAACAACTAATAATAGAAACATTGTTGCATTTAGCGATTTAGGTGAAAACCTTCCTTACAATCAAACAATTATTGGTTATACGGGTATATTCCCTAATAATAGTTCAAATAACCTGTTTGATATTACTGATACCGCTTCTTTACAGAATATAAATACAGTTGGTGATTATCTTAAAAATCCTCCCTATAATTTTGCTTCAGGACAGGATTTTGAAAAAGTGGAAAGTGCAAAAAGATTAGCTTCAACAGAATTTAGTTTCAACAGCAAATTAGGTTTTATATCACTAAATTCTGCCATCAATTCCGATCAGGTGCTTGCAGTAGCATTTCAATACACAATTCTGGGCGATACTACTGTTTATCAGGTTGGTCAGTTTTCCGATCAAGGGATAAGCGACCCAAAAGCTTTAGTAGTTAAATTACTAAAGAGCACCACATTGAATACCCGGGGTCCATTGTGGAAATTGATGATGAAAAATGTTTATTCATTAGGTGCATATCAGGTAAATAAACAGGATTTCAGATTAAACATCTTATATTCAGGCGATCAGGGAGGTGTACCAACAGGATATTTTAATGATGGACCTAAAAGAGGAATTGCTTTAATACGCTTAATGCATCTGGATACTTTAGATGCACAAATGAATCCAGCACCAGATGGAGTTTTCGATTTTATGGATAATGCTGCAACTGCTGGTGGTTCTGTTCAGTCAAGTAACGGAAGAATTTATTTCCCAATGATCGAACCTTTTGGTAATGACCTGAGAACCATTTTAAATGATACAGTCTATGCTTCAAAATATTGCTATGATTCCTTATATACATTAACAAAAACTGAAGCACAACAATATCCAGATAAAAATAAATTTATCCTTGAAGGTTTTTATAAATCTGCATCCGGTTCTGAAATTTCTTTGGGAGGATTTAATATTCCACAAGGCTCTGTGAAAGTTACTTCCGGTGGTATTCCTTTAACTGAAAATGTGGATTACACAGTGGATTATACGCTAGGGCGAGTTAGGATTATAAATGAAGGTATTTTAAACTCGGGTGCTCCTATTAATATTTCAACTGAAAGTAATTCCATGTTCAACATCATGACCAAACGTATGATGGGAATGCATGTTAATTACGAAGTAAATAAAGACTTTAATATTGGCGGTACCATCATGAATCTTCACCAAAGTCCTTTTACGCAGAAGGTTAATTATGGAGATGAACCCATAAGTAATACCATTTGGGGTATAGATATCGCTTATCAAACCGAATCGAGATTCTTAACTAAAATGGTAGATGCATTACCATTTATTCAAACCAAAGTAGCTTCAAAAGTTAACTTTTATGGTGAATTTGCACATTTTATTCCAGGACACTCAAGTGCAATAGGCTCAGTTGGAACGTCATATATTGATGACTTCGAAGGAAGTAAATCATCCATCGACCTAAAAAATTATGGAAATTGGTATCTTGCAAGTGTTCCACAAGGTCAAACTCAAAGCAATTTATTTCCTGAAGGATCACCAAGCTCAGGATTATCTTATGGATTTAATCGTTCAAAATTAGCATGGTATGTAATAGATCCATCCATTTTTTACCGTTCCGATTCAAAACCACCAAATGTAACCAAGGAAGATATTTCAAAACCTTATGCAAGAGAAGTATATGAAACAGAAGTGTTTCCCAATAAAGAACTTGCTAATGGTACACCAACCAATATTTCGGTTTTAAATCTAGCATACTATCCAACAGAAAGAGGACCCTATAATTATGATGTAGATGGGAAACCTGGTTTTTCGTTAGGTTTAAATCCGGATGGTAGCTTAAAAAACCCTGAAACAAGATGGGGAGGAATAATGCGGAAAATTGAATCCACTGATTTTGAAGCAACCAATGTTGAATATATAGAATTTTGGTTGATGGATCCTTTTATTGGAACTGATGGACAAGGAGGAAATCCACTTCATTCGGGAGGTCAATTATACTTTAATTTAGGTGATATTTCTGAAGATATTTTAAAAGATGGAAGAAAAAGTTTTGAAAATGGACTTCCAATATCTGCGGTAGCTACAAATGTAGATACAACTATTTGGGGAAGAGTGCCCAAATTACAGGCGTTGGTTAATTCTTTTGATAATAATTCAGCATCAAGAGCATTTCAGGATGTTGGATATGATGGATTAAAAACAGATGATGAAAATACTTTCTTTGATACATCTTATATTGCGAAAATTGTTAATTCACCTTTCTTAGGTGCTGGTTCTCAGGCTTATTTAAAAGCAACTGCGGATCCTTCCGGTGATAATTATCATTATTTCCGTGGAACAGATTATGATCAAAACCCAATTTACTCAAATGTAAACGAACGTTATAAAAATTTCAACGGACCTGATGGGAATTCACCAACTTCAGATCAAAGCCCTGAAAGTTATCCAACGAATGCAACTACAATGCCAAATGTTGAAGATATTAATGCAGATAATACACTTAGCGAATCTGAAAATTATTATCAGTATGTTATAGACTTGAAACCAAGCAAGATGGAAGTTGGGCAAAATTATATTTCAGATGTTCATCTTGCTCAAGGAGTTAGATTGCCTAATGGAGCTACAACCAATGTAAAATGGTATCAGTTTAAAGTACCGGTTCGTACTCCGGACAAAACGGTTGGAAAAATCCAGAATTTCCAATCAATCCGCTTTATGAGAATGTTTCTGAAGGGTTTTTCACAAGATATTATCTGTCGTTTTGCAACATTGGATCTGGTAAAGGGTGAATGGAGAAAATACAATAATCAACTACTTACTCCTGGCGATTATTCTCCTGTAGATCAGTCAAGTACTACATTTAATGTTTCTGCTGTAAACATTGAAGAAAATGGGAAAAGAACTCCCATACCTTATGTAATTCCATTGGGTATCGAAAGAGAAGTAAACAATGCCAGTACCAATCTTCAGAAACTCAACGAGCAATCCTTAAGCATGAGGGTTCTTAATCTGGGAGATGGAGATGCAAGAGCAATTTATAAAACAACTGATTTTGATTTTCGCCAGTTTAAGAATTTAAAAATGTATATTCATGCAGAAAAAGCAAAGGTTGAAGAAGAACTGAATACTGGCGATTTGAAAGTATTTGTCCGTTTAGGTTCAGATTTTACCCAAAATTATTATGAAATTGAAATACCTGTAGCTTTCACTCAATGGGGAGTGGGTTCAACTCAACCAGAGCTGATCTGGCCAACTTTCAATGAAATGATAATAAATCTTGAAAAATTAGTTTCCGTGAAAGAACGTAGAAATCAATTAATCAGATCGGGAAATAATAATGTGAGCTATGCTAATTTTTATACTGAAAATGATGGTAATTACAAATACATTGTTGTAGGTTCGCCAAGCATAAGTAATGTAAATACCATTATGATAGGTATCAGAAATCCTAAGAAACAGAATTTAAGCGATATGGATGATATGCTTCCAAAATCTGCTGAAATATGGATTAATGAATTACGACTAACTGATTTTAATGACAAAACAGGATGGGCTGCTACGGCAAGAGTTAGAGCAAATTTGGCCGATCTTGGAGACGTATCAATCTCTGGGACACACTCTACAGCTGGTTTTGGAAGTATTGAAAAGAAAATAAATGAAACACAAAAAGAAGATATATCCTCTTATGATATTGCTTCAAATCTCGAATTAGGTAAATTTTTTAATGAAAAAATTGGCTTAAAAATTCCTATGCATTATGATTACTCCAAATCGGTAAGCAATCCTGAATACAATCCACTTGACCCTGATGTAAAACTTGAAAATGACTTGGCAAGTTATCAAACAGAAGCTCAAAGAGATTCTGTTAGACAATTGGTTCAGGATTATACAACAAGAAAAAATATAAACTTTATGAATGTTCGTAAAGAAAAAACGGGTAATTCAATTAAATCTAGAGTTTATGATATTGAAAATTTTGATGTTTCTTATTCTTATTCTGAAATTTTCAGAAGAAACATCGATATTGAATACGATATCAAAAAAGTTTATCGTGGAGGTTTAGGATATAATTACTCAAAAAGTCCAAAATCTATCAGACCCTTTGACAAAATTGGGTTTATCAGCAAAACAAAAGCCTTAACACTCATAAAAGATTTTAATTTTTTCTATGAACCTAAACTATTATCATTCAGAACAGAAATGAATCGGGAGTATAACGAAAACAAACTTCGTAACAAAAGTGCAGGTTTAATTATTTTAGAACCAACTTATTTCAAGAAATTTGATTGGAATAGAATTTATGGTTTCAAATATGACTTTGCTACTTCACTTCAATTTGAATATAATGCAACAGCCAATGCTACAATTGATGAACCTCAAGGCAAAATAGATACTAAAGAAAAACGGGATTCAATTTGGGAAAATATAATGGATTTTGGTCGTATGCAGCGCTTCAACCAAAATATCAATATAAACTATTCTATACCAATCAATAAAATTCCCGGGTTGGAATGGGTATCCGCTCAGGCTAGATATGGAGCTGATTATAAATGGGAAGGATCACCTACTTCACTAAAGAGATTGGGAAATACAATTGAGAATAATAATACAAAACAATTGAATGGAAGTTTGAATATGACTACCCTATTTAATAAAGTTAAATACCTGGAAAATATTAATAAAAAAACCCAACCTCAACGTACCTCAATGATGCCTGGTAGAAATAGCAGACCTAACCTGAAGGAAGATTTGCAAGAACCTGCTAAAAATGAAAATGATACTGCAAAATCTAAAAGAGTGAACTACTTCAAGGAAGTTGCTGATGGTGTTCTTCGATTTATCATGGGTTTCAAAACGGCATCAATCAGTTTTACTGAAAACAATGGAACTTTTTTACCCGGATTTATTCCCGAACCTGATGTGATTGGAAATAATTGGTCGCAAAATGCTCCCGGAATGGGATTCATTTTTGGTTCTCAAGCTGATATTCGTCCCGAAGCTATCAGAAACAATTGGATTTCAAGAGATACACTTTTAAACAATGCATATTTAAATAAATACTCTAACTCTGTTAATGCCAGAGCTTCTTTTGAACCAGTTAACGATTTGAAAATAGAATTTACTGCTAACAGAACCTATTCGGAAAATCATAGCGAATACTTTAAAGCCAATAAAGATGGAGATTTTAAAACATCTGCACCTACCACAACCGGAAGCTTTAGCATTTCTTATATGACCGTTTCAACAGCTTTTATTGGTGATAATGAAGATAATTCAAACGAAATATTCAAAAAATTCTTAGATTACAGAAGCACAATTGCAACACGACTTTCAAATGCAAACCCAAATTCATACAATCAACCACAAGTGTATGATACCCTAACAGGTAAGTTATATCCTTATGGATACGGTCCTACTTCTCAGGAAGTTTTAATTCCTGCATTTTTGGCTGCTTATTCCGGTAGAGATCCAAGTGGAATTACATTAAATCCATTTCCAAAAATTCCTATTCCAAACTGGACCTTGAATTATACGGGATTAGGTAAATTGAAAATTTTCAAGAAAACCTTCAGAACCATTACAATCTCAAACGCCTATCGTTCGAGCTATAGTGTTGGATCTTATGCAACCAATATTCTTTACAAGCCTGATGATAACGGATATCAATATGTAAGAAACAATACTGGCAATTTTATTTCAGATAAACAAATTGATCAGGTTACAATTACAGAACAATTTAGTCCATTGTTGAAAATTGAACTTGCTTGGGTTAATAGCTTACTCACAAATATTGAATTCAAAAAATCAAGAAATTTATCCTTAAGTTTTGTAAACAATCAATTAACAGAACTAACAAGTAATGAATTTATTATAGGTCTTGGTTATCGTTTTAAAGACATTGAAATAAGAATAAATACTGGAGGTTCGAGCAAACCTATGAAAAGTGATATTAACGTAAAATGTGATTTTTCAATACGATCTAATAAAACAATTTTGAGAAGAGTGGATCAGGAAGTTAATCAAATCTCAACCGGTCAACAGGTTATATCCTTAAACTTTTCTGCAGATTATCAAATGAATGAACGATTTACACTACGTCTATTCTTTGATAAAGTTATTAACAATCCTTACATTTCATCTACATTCCCAAATTCAACAACAAATGCCGGAATAAGTGTAAGATTTTCTTTGGCTCAATAATTTTTGAAAAATAATAAACTTATATTATAAAAAATTGTAATTTTGAAAATTAAAAAAACAATAAAAAATGAATATACCAGAAAATTTAAAGTACACAAAAGATCACGAATGGTTAAGAGTTGAAGGTAACGAAGCTTTTATTGGCGTTACAGAATTCGCACAAGGCGAATTGGGCGACATCGTTTTTATAGAAGTTGAAACTATAGGAGAAACCTTAGAAAAAGAAGAAGCCTTTGGAACAATCGAAGCAGTTAAGACTGTTTCAGATATGTTTATGCCTGTTTCAGGAGAAATTCTTGAATTTAACGAAGAATTAGAAGCAACTCCCGAATTGGTAAATCAAGATCCTTATGGAAAAGGCTGGATAGTAAAAATCAAATTTTCCAATCCAGATCAAATAAATGAACTTCTTGATGCTGTTGCTTATAAAGCATGTATTGGAGTATAATGAAATTTAAAGATCATATTAGCTTCAATAATATACATTATTGAAGCTTTTTTATTAATACCATGTTTTTAAAAAATAATATTTTTGTAATAATCTGGACAATAGTCATTCTACTTTTAACTATACCTCCAGGAGGATATTTTCCAAAGGTTCCATCTTTTATGGATTTATTTTCACCAGACAAATTGATTCATTTTTTTATTTTTGGAACATTAACAATTTTATCAATTATTGCTTTTGGTAAACAATATTTATATAACTACATACGTTATCACAAAGTCTGGTTTGCATTTATTTACAGTACAACTTTAGGTGGTATAACTGAAATATTACAAGGGATAATGAACTGGGGACGACAAGCAAGCATATATGATTTTATTGCTAATACAATTGGATGCATGCTTGGAATTGCTTTATATAAAAAGTTTTACAAAAAAAAAGAAAAAAAACAAACACAATTATTAATTTTTTTGTAATTTAGCAACTTAACACAGAAAAAGAAAAATTTTTACAAATATCTTAAATTCAGCATTATGGAAAATAAAAAAACAGAAAAAGCTGATCTGGAAAATAAAAAAGCTATATTCTTTCAAGTAGGTTTGGTTTTAGTCTTAGGATTAACACTATTAGCATTTGAATGGAAAACATATGATAAAAAGATTATAGATCAAAACACAAGAAAAGCAACTGATGTATTGGAGGAAATTGTTTTACAAACACAACAAAATACACCACCACCACCACCACCACCACAACAACAAAACACTGTTCTGGAAATCGTTGAAAACGACGAAGTTATAGAAAACGAAGTTACAATAGATGCGGAAGCTGATCAAAAAACCGTAGTTGAAGAATATCATGCTCCAGTAAGTGAAGAAAAAGAAGTTGAAGAAACTGAAATCTTTACAGTTGTTGAAGAATCGCCAGGTTTTCCGGGAGGAGATGAAGCTAGAATAAAATTTTTACAGGAAAATATTAAATATCCTACCATGGCTCGCGAAAGTGGAATTCAGGGTACTGTTTATGTAACTTTTGTTGTAGAAAAAGGAGGAAATGTTTCTGATGTTAAAATATTAAGAGGTATTGGCGGTGGTTGCGACGAAGAAGCAATCAGAGTTATTAGAGCTATGCCAAGATGGAATCCGGGAAAACAAAGAGGAAAATCAGTTCGTGTTCAATTCAACATGCCAATCAAGTTTACCTTAGCCGGATAATTAGCAATTAAAATACTTTTAAAAGGGACTTGCATTAAATGCAAGTCTTTTTTTTTACCTTAAACTTATTGATTTTAGCCGTTATCTTGAAGATTCGAACCATTCTCTGATTAGCTATTGACTTTTGGGTTGTATTATATTAATTTTGATATAAATAAAAAATACAGACATGAAATCAATAGAAAAAAAATCGGAAAAAAACTTAAGAAGTTATACCGACAGAAGAAAAAAATCGGAAAAAGCAGATTTAGAAAACAAAAAAGCTATTTTCTTTGAAATTGGCTTAATAA
Organism: uncultured Bacteroidales bacterium; assembly: GCA_903936865.1. Lineage (GTDB taxonomy): Bacteria > Bacteroidota > Bacteroidia > Bacteroidales > JACABE01 > JACABE01. The sequence continues at coordinate 25,782 of CAIZXK010000291.1, forward strand.
TAGCTTTATCTCTGGCTTTTTTCGCATTTGAATGGAAATCGTATGATAACTCTACTTTGGTATTGGATGCACCTAAAAACGAAAATCCAATAGAAATTCTACCTCCAATTACAAAAATTGAAAAACCAGAACCAAAAATTGAAAAACCAAATTTGACACTTATCACTGTAGTAGACAAAATTGATGATAAAGATGATGAATTTGATCCTTTTGATAAATTTGATGAAACAAAAGTAAACGAACCTTATATACCAGTAACAAAATTGCCAGATCCTGAACCTGAAATAGATGAGATATTTATTGTTGTAGAAAATGAACCTATGTTTGTTGGTGGAGAAACTGCCAGAATTGACTTTCTGAGAAAAAATATTGTATATCCTCAAATAGCAAGAGAAGCCGGAATCCAAGGAATTGTCTTTACAACATTTGTTATTGAGAAAAATGGAATGGTTTCAGATGTAAAAATCCTTAGAGGTATTGGCGGTGGCTGCGATGAAGAATCACTAAGGGTAATTAAAGCAATGCCAAGATGGAATCCAGGATTACAAAGAGGAAAAGCTGTTAGGGTTCAATTTAATATGCCAATTAAATTTACCTTATCAAACTAACAACTCGCTTAAAATAAATACACAAAAAGTCTCGCTTACAACGAGACTTTTTTCTTTAAAAAGGAAATTGCATCATCTACATTCTCATAAACCTCATAACATTCAGATTCTGAACATATATAAATCAAAGTTTTGTTTACGACATATTTTCCTTTAAAATGCAACGAATCCGATTCTTTTTGAGTAAATAAAATAAAAGAATCAGGTAAATAATTATTGGATAGCAATTTCGCATATTCTTTTGCATTTTCGCCAATTATAGAAACAATATAAAACTTTTTCTCTTTTGTCATTAATAATCTCAACCAATTTGAATACGCAGCCGGATATTTTTCAATTTGATTCAATAGTAACTGGATTCCTTTTGAGACAATTAATTTATAATTAGAATCATCTAAAATAATGCTTAGCAAATGAATACAATTATACAACACAGAATTAGAAGATGGCATAACATTATCGATCAATTCCTTATTTCGCAGAAACAATTTATCATCAAAATCTGAATTATAATAAAACAAACCTTTTGATTCATCATAAAAATGATTTAAACAGAAATCAACCAGTTCTTTTGCGGTTTTTAACCACTTTGGATCTGCATCAACTTGATAAATTGCCAATAATGCTTCAATAAAAAAAGCATAATCATCTAATAATGCATATATTACTTTATTCCTGTTATCTTTAATACGCAGTAATTTGCCATCTTCCGTGAAATAGGTATCTAAAATTGAATTTATATTCCTCTTTGCTAAATCATACTGCTTCTCATCGCCAAAAGCAGAATAAACATCAATTAAAGCTTTTATCATTAATGAATTCCAGGAAATTATTATTTTTGTATCTAATGAAGGTTTTATCCGTTTCTTTCTTTCTTTTAATAACAAATCATTTGAATGTCTTATAATTTCATTTAACTGAGCTTTATCTAAATTGTATTTTTTCAATATATAATCCTCATTGTCTGACAAATATAGGATATTCTGTTTATTTTCCCAATTTCCTTGTTCAGTCACATTATAATAAGAATTAAATATCTCAGTATTTTTACCTAAATTTTCCCTTATTTCTTCATTTGTCCAAATGTAATACTTGCCCTCAATACCCTCAGAATCTGCATCTAAAGAGGAATAATACATTCCATTTTTGCTTTGTAATTCATTTTCTAAAAAATTAAGTGTTTCTAATATTATTGTTTTGTAACAATCCGATTTCTCATAACGCATAACATTAATATACAACGAAATCAATTGAGCATTATCATATAACATTTTTTCAAAATGCGGAATCTTCCAATCAACATCTGTTGAGTAACGAGCAAAACCACCACCAAGTTGATCATAAATTCCACCCTTTGCCATTTCATTCAGTGTTAATTTTATATGGCTAATTACTTCCGATTCATTTGAGATATAATAATAGTGCAACAAACTTTGATATAAATTCGGCATGGGAAATTTAGGAGCATTTATACTGCCTCCTTTATTGTTATCAAACTGATAACTAATTGTATCATAGTATAAATTAAAATCAATACTTGTGTTTTCGGTTTTATTTTGAATAAATGAATTTATATTATTCAAAATTCCATTTTTGATTAAATTAGCCTGTTCAACTAATCGAAATGGAGTTTGTTTATTAAGCAAAATTATTTGATTTAATAACATTTTCCATTTCTCTTTCGGGAAATAGGTTCCACCCCAAAATGGTCTTCCATCAGCTAAAGCAAAACAATTAAGAGGCCAACCACCATTTCCGTTGATAATTTGAACAGCTTCCATATATAACTGATCTACATCAGGATGCTCTTCCCTGTCAACTTTTATACATAAAAAATTATCATTCATCAATAAAGCAACTTCTTCATCCATAAATGATTCTGATTCCATTACATGACACCAATGACAAGCAGAATAACCGATGCTTATTAATAAAATTTTATTGTTATCTAATGCAAATTTTAATACATTTTCATTCCAGGGATACCATTTTACCGGGTTATGTGCATGTTGAATTAAATAAAGACTTGATTCATTAATTAATTCATTGGTATATAAACTTTTGCTAACGTCCTGCATTTCGTTTTTTTTTGTATTTTTACACTAATTTTAGTTCAACTGAAGATGACTTAAAAATTAAACTTTTCTAAATAAACAATATTTTAAAATTTAAATTTACTA
>CAIZXK010000292.1 GCA_903936865.1 uncultured Bacteroidales bacterium
ATCTACATAATCTTAATTTTGAAAATGAAAAGATACTAATAAAATATATTAATTTAAATGAACTGTCTTACGATAAAATTAGACTTATTTTTGAAAGAATTGCAAAAAATAAAGTAATAATTGAATAAAAAGTATCGATTTCTTTTTAAACAGGTTAGAATAATGTTATGAAAAAAGAAAATAATAAATCTGAAATAATAATTTCACTCCGACAAAAAGCTGAAGATAAACTAAAGAAAAAGCTGATTGATAAATCTTCTAAACTTGACGAAAGTGAAATTGCAAAACTTTTTCATGAGCTTGAGGTACACCATATAGAATTGGAACTTCAAAATGAAGAACTTCAACAATCAAAAATTAAAGCAGAAAGTATAGCAACACAATATGCTGATTTATATGAAGAAATATATGATTTTTCTCCGGCAGGTTATTGTACAATTGATCAAAATGGAACAATATTAAAACTTAATCAAAGTGGCTCTTCTTTACTTAATAAAGAAAAATCATTGCTCATAGGTAGTAATATTAAGTTTTTTATTGCGGAAGAATTTTTACCTTCTTTTAATGATTTTATTAAAAATGTTTATGAATATCAAACTAAACAAAATTGTGAATTAGCGATAGATATAGGATTATGTTTAGATACTAACATATCTGTTTTTATTCATATTGTTGGTTTATTGGCAAAAGATAAAAAGAATTGTCTATTATCAGTAATTGATATTAGTGAACATAAGCGAACAGAAGAGGCTTTGATAGAAAGTGAAACACATTTCCGGACACTTGCCGATTCTGCACCAGGATTAATATGGACATCAGGACTCGATCGTAAATGTAATTATTTCAATCAAACCTGGCTCAATTTTACAGGCAAAACATTGGAACAGGAAGTTGGTTATGGGTGGTTGGATGATATACATATCGACGATTTGAAACGATTTGTTTCAACTTATAACCTGGCATTTGATAAATACGAGAAATTTAGTATTGAATATCGAATACTCCATTTTAATAATGAATTCCGATGGATACAAAACGATGCTTCTCCCCGATATAATAGCAAGGATGAGTTTATTGGATATATCAGTCATTGCCTTGATATTACACAAAGAAAGAATGCAGAAGATGAAATAAAAAAATTAAATCTTAAATTAGAAAATCGAGTTCAGGAAAGAACACAGCAACTTGAAAATGCAAATCGAGAATTGGAAGCATTTAGTTATTCTGTATCACATGATTTGCGTGCTCCATTAAGGGCAATGAATTCATTTGCAAACATACTTCTTGAAGATTATTTCCCTTCGTTTGATGAAAAAGGAAAACATTTGATAGATAATATTACAAGAAATGCTAAAAAAATGGGGGAACTTGTTGATAGTCTCCTGAAATTTTCAAGGTTAAGCCGTCAGGATATTTGTTTCAATAAAGTGGATATGTATAGATTAGTAAATGCTGTTTATCATGAACTTATTTCTGAAACTGAAAAAAATAATTACGAATTTATAATTCATGATATTCCGGTAGCTTATGGCGATTCATCACTTTTGCAACAGGTATGGATTAATTTAATTGACAATGCCATTAAGTTTACTTCAAAAAAGGAATACCGTAAAATTGAAATAGGTTTTAATTCAGTTGAAACTGGAAATGAATATTATATAAAAGATAATGGAGATGGTTTTAATATGAATTATGTTGATAAATTATTTGGTGTATTTCAAAGATTGCATAGTGCAACTGAATTTGAAGGAACAGGAGTAGGTTTGGCTATTGTACATCGTATTATTATAAGGCATAAGGGTATTATTCGTGCAGAAGGAAAAGTAAATGAAGGTGCATGTTTTTATTTTACATTGCCAACTGAAAACAATGAATAAATTTTTTTCATGAAATTTCAACTTTAAAATTAGAATGATTTTGTTAATAAATATAATATTTTGTTAATAGATGTTATTTTTATAACTTAATGTAATTCTATACTTTAAATATGATAACTTTGTAAATTGATTAAAATGTCGATTTAAACTACTATATTTTATATATGAAAAAAACTTTGAAATCAAATAGTTATAGCCAAATGCTTAGACTTTTGGCTGTTTTTGTAATTATGTTTGTTTTTTTTATCAGCGTAAACGCATCAAATGATGAAAATTATACTATATCTAAAACATTTAATTTAACTCAATCACAAACTCCTACAACTCCCTCAACGCCATCTTATATGTTGGAAATTAAAAATGACATTCAGATTTCACCAACGGAATTTACTTTTGATATTTACATTAAAAATACCTCAATAAATCCATTATGGTTAATTTCATGGGAAATGCAAGGTTTTCAAGCTGGCATTAAAATTAATAACGAAATAGTAAATGGAGGTGTTATTACACCAACTATTGTTAATGGGTATTCTGATTTATTAGTTTCTAATCAGCAAACAAATGCAAATTTATCAATGCAAGGATTTACGAGTGGCATTCCAACTATTAATTATGGTTTAAAAATGACTGCAAAAGCTGCTTCATTAGGTAGTGGAACACAAATTCTTACATCAGAAATGTGTATTTGTAGAATCAAATTAACAAATACAGTTCCATTTACTGTAAATTCTTTTACCGATTTGACTTGGAGTTTTTCATTAATCCCATGGCAAACTAAGGTTTCAGCATTTTTACCTGCTGCAACTGATATTACTAACCAACCAGATCATTTAATTAATAACTTAACAAATCCTGCATTAAACCCACAGTTAAATACACCTGCTTTACCTAAATTATCTGCTAATATTATATCATTAAATTCTGCTGCTTACGCTTGTGGTTCAGTTAATCCCGATATTTCAGGAAATACTATTTCAATATTAAATGAAGGATATATTTTCCCTGATACTTCAACTGTTGGCAATTGCACTGATATTGAATATTTATGGGAATATTCCTTTGATAATTTAAATTGGATTGCTATTGGTTCATTCAGTAATACTTCAATAAATTTCCCTGGTTTAACAACTTATCAAAATACTTATATTCATCGTTTGGCAAGAATTTCTTGTTTAGAACCAGTAAATAATACAACTCAAAATATAAGTAATTCAATATTATTGACTGTTTATCCTGCTTTATCAGTCTCAATCGGAGCACAAACTAATGTTTCATGTTTTAATGGATCAAATGGTGCTTTAACAGCTTTAGTAAACGGAGGAACAACTTCTTTTACATATTCATGGTCTAAAGATGATATTTCATTTACTGGTAGTACAAATGTTATAACAGGATTAGCTATTGGAAATTATGCTGTAATAGTAACAGATGCAAACAATTGTACTGCTTCAATATCATCAGTAATAACTCAACCATCAGCATTACAATCTAATGGAATTGTAACTAATACATCATGTGGAATAACTAATGGATCCATAGATTTAACTACAACAGGTGGAACATTTCCTTATAATTTCTTATGGTCTAATTCTGAAACAACAGAAGATATTACCAATTTATCTCCATCCAATTATTCAGTTACAATTACTGATTTTAATGGTTGTGTATTAACTAAAGGGTTCGATGTAAATTCTACTGATTGTCTGCCAATAGCAGTAAATGATAGTGGTATTGTTACTGTAAATTTGATATTTAGCGGAAGTGTTCAGAATAATGATATTCCAAGTGCTGACGGAGGTAATACATGGACATTAGTTGGACTAAATGGCGGTGCATTGAATGGAACTGTAAATATGGATATTAATGGAAGTTATACCTATTCACCTAATTTGGGTTTTACTGGTAATGATGTATTTTCATATAATTTATGCGATTCAGATAATGATTGTTCAACAGGTATAGTTAATATAGAAGTAGATTCAGTTCTAAGTATTTGTTTGAAACCTAAAGTTTTATTGCAAGGTCCTTATGATTTTAATAATCATTTAATGTGGGATAGTTTAAGAGTTCATAATTTAATACCTATTAATGAGCCGTATTCTTCTTTCCCTTACAATCAGAATTTTACACATACCGGAGGTGGTGGAGGTGAATCAATTTTAAATCCAATTGCAATATTTGGTGTAACCGGATCAAATGCAATTGTTGATTGGGTTTTTATAGAGTTAAGGGATAAAAACAATAATAAACTTGTAAAACATACCCGTTCTGCATTGCTGCAAAGAGATGGTGATATTGTTGATGTTGATGGTGTTTCACCAATTTGTTTTCAAGGGTTGACAGATAATCAGTTTTATATTGTTATACGTCATAGAAATCATTTGGGCGTTATGACTGCTAATGCTAAAATATTGACAACACAAGGAATAGATGTAGATTTTAGTAATAATCTTGAACCTGAATTTAATTTTGGAACAACTCATCCAATAGCTGGAAATTCATTTAATTTTACTGGTTTATCTCAATTTACAACAATGGATGGCAAAAGAGCATTATGGAATGGAAATTCAAACGGTGACCATAAAGTTAAATATGAGGCACCTAACGATGACCAATCAATTACTTTAATGGATGTATTTTTAAATAATGGAAATAGCTCATTTCAAAGTGGATATGATTTTACAGTTGGATATTATAGTGGAGATGTTGATTTAAATGGAAAAACAAAATATGAAGCACCAACTGATGATCAGTCAATTATACTTTTACAGGTTTTAATTTATCCACTTAATACTTCGTTTCAGTCAGCTTTTGATTTTATGTATGAACAAATTCCTTTTTAAGAAATTTATTTATTAAGAAAAATCAATCAGTATTTAATGTAGCTTATGTGAATTTTTTCATTGCTAGTTTATAAGCAATGCAAGCTAATATAAAATAAGCCAGCATTTGCATTACTAAGAAAAGCCATTCACCAGTAACCTGATTAATAGATGCACCACTAATTCGAATTCTTATATAAGCAGGTATCATTGAGGTACTTGGAAATATATGAGCAGCTGCATATAAGCCTTTTGGTATTGCTGAAGCAGGCCATGATAATCCGCTTAGAAACAAAATTACAGGTGATAGAAATACCATAAATAACAAAGAGTAGACTCTTTCACGAAAGAAAACACTGATAGCTAAACCTAAAAAAGCAGTTGCAAACAAAAAAGGAATTAACAACAGTAATATGCCTATTAAATTACTGTTATCGGGTAAGTTGAACCAATTATGCAATATTACCATTGTAAATAAAGCATTGAAAAGATAAATAAATACGTATGCGAATGATTTTCCAAGTATAATTGGAATACTTCCCCATTTCTCATTAACTTGTTGATGTATAATATGAAAAAGATTGTTTTCGCGGCTTGTACCTCCCAGCATTCCAATACCTATAAGCATGGTCTGTTGCAGAATTAAAATTACAATACCCGGTAAAACAAAAGAACCATATCCTCCTGATGGATTATATAAATATCTTGATTGAACTTTTAATGGATCCTGTTGATCAAAGGCTTGTTTTAGAGTTTTTCCTTCGGAAAGAAAACGCTTTATTTCTATTCCTGCATTTAAAGTTCCAATAGAATAAACTGATCCGGCATAAACTTGCTTATATAACAAAAAATAACTGGCATCGCTATACACAACCAAATTACTTTGCTGTCCGCTTAAAATATCTTTTTCAAAGTGATTAGGTATTAAAATGACTCCTTTAATTTTTCCATTGAAAAATAAATCCTCAGCTTCTTTAAGGCTGGCAGGTTTATAAGCAACCATTAATTGTTCTGTTGCATCTGCCATTTTTGATGCTTGACGGCTTAATGCGGTATGATCTAAATCAACAACACCAATAGGAATATCTTTTATAACTTCCTTTTGATAAGCTATTGAATACAATAAAGGATATATAACTAATGCAACCATAAAAAGTAACACAGCTCCAGCATCTTTAAAAATTGTTTTTAATTCATTTTTAAAGAAAAATATAAATAAAACTAAGTTCTTAATTATCAATTTCAACATAATGTTATATTTTAATATTTACCCCAATGATTTTCGTTTTCTAATAGATGTTTTAACCTGGGAATAAACATTATTCCCAATACTATAAATGCAAACATTATGTACATAGGATAAATTCCGTAAGCTGCAGGTTCACCTCTAAGTGTTTGACCAATAAATATTTTTAACCAATAAGTAAATGGAAAAATTCCTGCAATTGCCTGTCCAAATGCAGGCATACCAGATTCAGGAAAAGTTAAACCTGAATAGGTGAGGGCTAACATACAATAAGCACTACCAATAGATAAACTTAATCTGAGGTTAGAAAATAATCCCAGAAAGAAAATTGCCAGAAATTGATAGCTTACTATTAAAATAAATTCACTTACCAGGATTATATGTAGTTTTCCATGAATTGGCAGACCAAGTTGTTGAATTAATATCACATTCATCATCATGGCAAGTATAGTAAAAATAAAAGTATAAGGTAACACTTTGCCTGTTAAAGCAAAAATAATATTACCATCTGCAACAGCCAGCCATTTTGGTCCACTTCCTCTTAATAGTTCGCTACCAATAGCATGCGTAGTTCCAAGAAGTGTAAATACAATTAAAATTATAGGCATTAAGCCTAACGTTAAGAAATAAGAATAACTAATGAATGGATTAAATAATACAACGGAATTTATTTTAATTGGCATAATTCGAACCATTGCTTCTTTTTGATTTCTTGCTTGTTGCAATTGTTTTTTAAACTTTATTCCTGATGATAAAGTACTTAATGCTTTGCGAATTCCACTATTCATTAATCCTGCTTTCACTACATTGGCATTGTTAAGAAATAAGACAATAGTTGAACTTTCTCCTTTAATAATTGCTTTTTCTGTTCCTTCAGGAATATATAGAACCGCGTCAACCTTACCTTCTTCCATCGCATTTCGGGCATCCTCAAGGTTGATGTAACTTCTGTCTGATTCTGCAATTGCTGTAGCATCAGTCCAGCGATTTATAGTTCTGGAAAGTGCAGAGTGATCCATATCAACAACAGCAACAGGCAAATCATGTGGGACATTAGTGGAAAAAATCGACATAACCAATAAAAATGCTATTAAAGGACCCACAAATGTGACCATCAACAAAACCCATTTGCTTTTTATGCGATTCCACTCCCTTTGCATTACCTGAATAACAGGGTGTTTTTTTATCATAAAAAGAAAATTAACTATTCTTTTCAATGTTTTTGATTTAAAGTATTATTTTTCTGAATTTACTAAATCTTTACTATAATAAGATTGGTAGATTATTTTATTTTTTTCCAATCAACCAATGCACTCATTCCAGGTCTTAATCCATCTATTTTTTCAAAAGGTATTGCATGAACTTCAAAAGTTTTCATGTCGAAATCTCCAGTAGTTTTTGTTGCATTCCAGGTGGCAAAACTACCTAATGAATGGATATAGGATACTTTTAATTTTATTTCCTTATTTCCCAATGCAGGAAAAGTTGCTGTAAATATACTTCCCATTTTAATTGAAGCTAACAAATCCTCGCGAAGGTTGAAAGTTATCCAGCTATCATCGAGTTTTGCCAATGTAATCACTGGAAAACCAGCAGAAACTAACTCCCCAACTTCTGCAATGATATCAGCAACTTCGCCATCTGTAGGAGCATAAATACAAGTTTCACTAGCATAACTTTCCACTTCGTTTATTGCACCCTTGGCACGGTTTACCATTGACTTTGCAGCATCTTTATCTTCTGTTCTTGTGCCTTTTTTTGCTTTCATCCATTGCGATTTAGCTGCATTTGCGGTCTCTAATGCTGCTTTATAATTAGTTTCGGCTTCATCTCGCTTCTGAGCTGGCATTACACCTTCCTTATAAAGATTATTTATGCGTTCAAAGGTCTTTTGAGCAAGTTCGTTTGCTGCCTGAGCTTTCATATATAAATTATATGTTGCCTGAATATCTTCTAGTTGTGCTCCAGAAATAGCCTTATCATTTTGTGCTTCCGCTCCTTGCAATGCAGCCTGAGCCTGTATTAGTTTTGCTTCAATTTCAGGACTTTTCAATGTAAATAAAAGTTGTCCTTTTTTTACCCTATCCCCTTTATGTACAGCTATACTATCTATTCTTCCAACTAATTTAGATGCAATTTTTATTTGAGTAGCTTCTACTTCTCCTTGTATTTCAATAGGTTGTGGGCGGCTTATTATCCATGTTGAATACATTAAGAATAGTATCAGACTTCCGATTCCAATGGCTGCTAATATATTTGCTTTTTTATTTGATGTTTTATTTTTCATTGTTGAATTTATTTTATTTCTGATTGATATGTTTCTGTTTTTGCTTTTGAGTTTGTTTGATAAGAAACGAATTTTTCGGGAATGCCAGCATATTCCAATAATTTTGATAGGCACACATCGTATTTATATATAGCTTCCAAACGTTCAATTAATATTTTTGAAAGAGCTAATCGAGCATCTACTACATCAGTTGAGTTTGCCATTTCTTCACGAAAACCTTTTTCTCTGACATTTAAATATTCAGTAGCATAAGCTTTTGCTGTTTCTAAATCAGTTAGTAATTCTTTATTCATAGTTAACTCTTGATACAATTTTTCTATAATTGTTTCAACATCTGAGTTGGTTTTTTTTTGATATTCATATACTTGTTCTGTTCTTAGAGTTGCTGCTTTCACTTTTCGAAAACGGGATGTTCCATCAAATAATGTCCACTTCATCCCGATACCTACTAACCAACCAGGTGTGTATGGTGATAAATCCTTATTAGCAATATCATACATTCCTGTAATAGCAATAGCAGGGAAAAAGTCTGATTTTTCAATTTTTAATCCTTGAATTGCTAATTGTTTTTTCGATTCCACTTGCTTTAAAAGTGGATTATTTTGTTTTGCCATATTTTTGAAATATTCAATGGATTCAATACTATCAAGATAAAACAGCATTGAAATTGGTTCAATATTTATTTTAGTCTCTTCAGCAATAGTGTTTAAAAGAGATTCATTTATTATTGTTGAAGTACGTTTTGATTTATTTAACTCTCTTTCTGCTTGTGAATTAAAAACTTTTACATTTAATACATCTGCATTTGCAATTAAGCCCTGTTCCTGCATTTTTACAGCATCACTCAAATGTTTCTGCATACCTTTATAAACTTCAGTTCTAACTTTTTCAACTTGTTTTGCCAGACATAATCCAAAATATCTTTCAACGAGTTCACTCATCATTTCACCTTGTTTTTGCAATTCAATTTCTTTTGCTTCAGAATATCTGATGTCAGCGGCATTATTAGCTGCTCTTATTTTTCCACCTACATACAATGGCCAGTCGAAAGTGGCATTAATAGATCCAAATTGCTTTTCCTGAATCATTTTGTCCCATTCCCCATTTTCAACTTTAGTTAATCCTTCCTGCATTTTAGCTCTTATTGTTTGTGTGGCAATATTGTCGGGCAAACCAGAAATTGAAAAGTTACCATATTTACTAAGAGATTCATATAAAGGAGTAATTGCATCTTTTACTGGTGTTAAATCGAGATGTAAATCTTCCTCCATACATATATAATTTGCAGTAATACCGATTTTAGGCAAATACAAAGCTTTAGCCGCTTTTGATTCTTGTTTCTTTTCTTTTATTAAGAAATCAGCTTGCTTTAATGAATGGTTTTTTTGTTTTGCAAACTGGAGTGCCTGTTCAAAACTCATTTGTTTTGAAATTAGCTGAGCTTTTAATGGTAAATTAAATAAGCATATTAATATTATTATAGCAATGTTTTTGATTTTAAAATACATAGTTTAATTATTGTTTTAATGAATTGATGCAGATTTTCAATATTTGTTCAGCTTCTTTATCACTTAATTGTGATTGTTTGAAGAAGTTTTTTAAGCGTAAGTTAATAAATTGAATTGGAAAGCTAACTCCCATTAAATATATTTCTTCTTCGGTTATATCTGTTCTTAATTCCAGTTTCTTGATTCCAGTTTCTTTAATTCTAACACATAATTTATATATTCTTTCTCTTTGATTTTCAATTAAATTAAAATTATAATCGTGCATCAAAACATATAGAAATTTTATTTTTTCAGGTTGGTTTTGAGCAATTATAATTAGTCTTTTAATCATTAGTTCAAATATTTCCCAAACAGTATTGCAATTATCAAGTAAATATTCCATATTATCTGCTAATTCATTTACATTGGTATAAAGTAAATCATTAACCAGTTCGGTTTTACTTGAATAATATCTATAAAGATAACCTTCAGCAACACCTGCATTCTTTGCGATTTTTGATATGGAAGCACCTCCATATCCATTTGTAACAACCATTTTGAGAGTTGCATCTTTAATCCGTGCAATTTTGTTATCATCAATAATCCGAGCCATTTTTACAATATTAAATTTTCTGTATTATCCTTTTAAATATCTAAAAATCTATTTATTAAAAGTAAATCAAATAAGTGAATAAATATTCATTCAT
>CAIZXK010000293.1 GCA_903936865.1 uncultured Bacteroidales bacterium
GGTAATTCCAGATAATATTTTATTAATCTTCTTACCTGCCTATAGTCCGGAGTTGAATCCAGCTGAAAAAATGTGGCAGAAATTCAAACGAGATTTCACAAACAAATTTTTTAATTCTCTTGATGAACTCAGTCTGTTTATCATGGAGTCTGTAGGTACATTGAACAGCAATTTAGTAAAGTCCACATGTAGTTACAGCTATATTTTTTCAAATACTTATTGGACTATTATATAATCAGATATGGTATAACTTTAACTACTTTTTTGTATAAATTAATAACCATGCTATTCATATTTTAATAAAGTTTCATAAAAACTTACTAAAACACTTGACAAAGGGCTCGTTTTTTATTATCTTTGCAAACTTTTGTGAACAAATAATCAATAAATTAACCTAGCATGAAGTTATCTCAATTCAGGTACAATTTACCGAAAGAATTAATAGCAGATCGACCAAGTGACCAAAGAGATGAATCTCGCCTTATGGTGTTAAACCGTAAAAAACAGACTATTGAACATAAGATTTTCAAGGATATACTTGATTACTTTAATGATGGTGATGTTTTTATACTGAATAATACAAAGGTTTTCCCTGCTTTATTATATGGTGAAAAAGAAAAAACAGGTGCTAAAATTACTGTTTTTCTTTTAAGGGAGCTCAATCCCGAAAGCAGACTTTGGGATGTTTTGGTAGATCCTGCACGTAAAATCAGAATTGGGAATAAACTTTATTTCGGTGAAGATGATTCTTTAGTTGCTGAAGTTATCGACAATACCACTTCAAGAGGCAGAACCTTACGTTTCTTATTTGATGGCACGTATGAAGAATTTAAAGGAACCATTAAGCGATTGGGACACACTCCTTTACCAGACGAGTTGCAACGGCTTAGAGAAATTGAGCCAGAAGATGCTGTAAGATACCAAACAATTTATGCCAAACATGAAGGAGCAGTTGTGGCTCCTACAGCTGGATTTCACTTTAGTCGCGAGCTTATGAAACGTTTGGAAATTAAAGGCATCGGTTTTGCTGATGTTACGTTACATGCTGGTTTGGGAAATTTCAGATCCATCGACGTAGAAGATCTTACCAAGCATAAAACAGATTCAGAAGAACTAATCATAACCGAACAAGCCACCGAAATCGTTAATAGAGCCAGAGAAGCAAAGAAAAACGTTTGTGCTGTTGGTACAACAACAATGAAAGCTATTGAATCTTCTGTTGCCATTAATGGAAATGTTAAACCTTTTAATGGTTGGACTAATAAATTCATTTTTCCTCCTTACGATTTTAGCGTTGCAAATAGTATGGTCACAAATTTTCATCCTTCGATGTCTTCAATGATGATGATGGTTGCAGCTTTTGCTGGCTATGATCTCTTAATGAAAGGTTATAAGGAGGCTATTGATAAAAAATATAAGTTTTTAACTTATGGTGATGCCATGTTAATAATTTAAAATATTATTTAAACTTTAAGGTTTCAAATGAAATGCCTAAAATTCTTATTAATAAATTTAAGAATTTTAGGCATTTTATTTATTGATAAATAAATAGGTATATGCAAAAATCAGTAATTATTGTAGCTGGAGGTAAGGGAAGTAGAATGAAATCAGATATTCCCAAGCAATTTTTATTTATTGATGGCAAACCCATTCTCATGCATACGATTGAAAAATTCTATCAATACGATAATTCTATTAATATAATATTGGTATTGCCTGAAAACCAAATGTTTTACTGGCAATCGCTGGTTAAAAAACAAAAATTTACAATTCCTCTTACTATTGAAAAAGGGGGAGAAACCCGTTTCCAGTCTGTAAAAAATGGGTTGGAACATATCAAAGAAGGAATTGTTGGCATACATGATGCCGTTAGACCTCTGGTAAGCCTATCGACTATTAAATCAGCATTTGCCCTGGCCGAAAAAGAAGGAAATGCAGTACCTGTAATTCCGACCAATGAATCTATTCGTATTACTAATGATAAAGCAAACCATCATTTAGATAGAAATACTATTAAAATTGTTCAAACTCCACAATGTTTTGAAGCTGTATTAATTAAACAAGCGTACAAGCAAGACTATAAATCCATTTTTACGGATGATGCTTCTGTTTTGGAAAATACAGGTAAATCAATTTATCTTTCGGAAGGGAATTCTGAAAACATTAAAATTACTACAGCTTTAGATTTAAAATTAGCTGAGATTTTAATCAAACCTGATTAATTATAATTTTGAATATTAAGATTAACGGTAGGTGTTGTTAAAATAGTTTAGAAAAACATACTTCCAATCTGAAAAACAAGAAAAGAAATAATCCATGCAAGTGCTGTTGTGTATGAAGCAAGAAATATTGCCCATTTTATTCCTCCAGCTTCTTTTTTAACAGCAGCAAAAACTGCTACACATGGGAAGTAAATTAAAACGAACATTAAGAATGAGATACCTGCCAACGGTGAAAATATTTTTTCTCCTTTTTTTCTCCCACTTTTATAAGTTTCATTTTTAATCTGACTTATTAAGGCTGAAGAATTTTCATCTGCTCTTTCATCTGCTTGATAAATAACACCCATAGTACTCACAACTATTTCTTTTGCTGCAGTTCCGGCCAACAAACTTATACTCATTTTCCAATCAAAACCTAATGGTCTCATAACAGGTTCAATAAAATGACCAATTCTTCCAATGTATGAGTTTTCCTGACGATGAGCTTCCATTTCGAGTTTTACGTTTTTTATGGCTTTATTTTTCTCAATAGAAAGCAGAGAGCTATCTTCGTTTAAAGCATTAGAAATTTGTTGATTGTATGATAGATTAATTTTTTCTATCCTTTGTTTAAATATATTTTCATTTCCAGTTTCTCTTGGGAAATATCCTAATGCCCATATAATTATAGATGCTATCAGAATTACACCTCCCATTTTCTTTAAATACTGGCCACTTTTATGCCAAACATTTTTAGTTATCGCTCGTAATGTAGGTATTCGATAAGGAGGAAGTTCCATAACAAAGGGAACATCCTTTGAGTTGAAAACAAATTTACTGAAGATAATAGCAATAATAATTGCCAGAAGAATACCTGTCATGTAAATGGAAAACAGAATTGTTCCAGCATATTCTGTAAATATTGCACTGGTTATTAATATGTAAACCGGCAAACGGGCACTGCACGACATAAATGGATTGATTAATATGGTTAAAAGTCTATCGCTTTTGTTTTCTAATGTACGGGTTGACATTATTGCAGGAACATTGCAACCAAAACCCATAATTAGTGGAATAAAAGATTTACCATGCAAACCTATTTTGTGCATAAGTTTATCCATAATAAATGCAGCACGAGCCATATAACCAGTATCTTCCATAATAGAAATAAACAGGAAGAGGATTAAAATATTTGGTAGAAAAACGATAACACCTCCAACACCATCAATTACACCATTGATTAGTAAGTCCTTAAGCATGCCCTCGGGGAATAGAGATTGTAACTGATTTCCAATAAATTCAACTAGTTGTTCTATCCAGGAAACTGGATATTCGCCTAATTTGAAAGTTGATTGAAACATTATCCAAAGAAAAAAAATAAATATAGGATAGCCCCAGAATTTATGTGTTAGAATAAAATCAATTTTTGATGTATTGGTTTTTTCATCAGAAAGTTTGGTTTTTTTAAGATAGGTTTCTTTCAAAGCACCAGCTATAAAACCATAACGAGCATCAGCTATAAGTGTTTCTGAATCTTCATCGAATAAAAGTTCCAGTTTTTTCACTTCTTTTTCAACAGCAGCAGAAATTGCAAAATAGCTATCCCAATCTGAAATCAATAATTTAGCCCACTCATCTTTTTCAATTAGCTTAATAGCTAAAAATCTGGAGGATACTTTGTCAGTAAAATTCTTATTTAGTTTTATATAGTCCTGAATATTTTTAATTGAATCTTCAACACTCAGCCCATAATTTAAATGGATATGCCTTACCGAAGGTTCTTTATCTTCGTATACTTCAATTACTTTTCTGAAAAGTTCATTTATTCCTTTACCTTTTGATCCAACAGTAGGAATCATTGGAATTCCAATCATTTTGCCTAAATGGACAAAATTAAAAACATCGCCTGTTTTATCAAATTCATCGTACATATTTAAGGCTATTACAACCTTAATATCCAGATCGATGAGTTGAGTAGTTAAAAAAAGATTACGTTCCAGATTTGAAATGTCAATAACATTTATAACAACATCCGGCTCCTGATCTAAAATAAATTTTCTAACATAAAGTTCTTCAGGTGTATATGCTGATATTGAATAAGTTCCTGGTAAATCTGTTAAGTTAAAGAAATAATCATCTAATTTAAATTTTGCAGTTTTGGCATCGATGGTTACTCCACTATAATTTCCAACATGTTCTCTTGAATCAGAGGCAAAATTGAATAAAGAGGTTTTCCCTGAATTTGGGTTTCCAACCAAAGCAATATCAATAACTTTTCCTTTTTCTCTTGCTGAAGTTTTTAATATTTCCTCATCAGTAACACCTAAAAAATCTGGGTTTATATTTATAAATTCATTTCCAGAAACAACCTCAATGAGAGCAGCTTCACTCTTTCTGAGAGAAATTTCATAGCCCATTATCTGATATTCTACAGGATCTTTAAGAGGAGCTGATTTTATTACAGTAACTTTTCTTCCTTTTACAAATCCCATTTCAGTGATTCTTTTACGAAATGCCCCCCTGCCTTTCACCTTTGTAATAAAACCACTTTGCCCTTCGATTAAATCGCTTAATATCATAGATTGAAAAATGAAATTCGTAACGTTTTTGTATAATACAAATACGATTGGTTTAATTGAGCAAAATTAAAGACTATTAGTTAATTAAACAAATAATTTAGAACAATTTTAAATTACATATAATTTATTAAAAAATAAGAA
>CAIZXK010000294.1 GCA_903936865.1 uncultured Bacteroidales bacterium
AAGTAAATTAATTTTTATAAATCATTAAAAACAAATATATGTCAGAAAAAATAAGCAGTAAAGTTGCAGCAGGTGTAGTTACCGGTGATGATTTGCAGGAAATATTCAGAATTGCAAAACAGGAAAAATTTGCTATTCCAGCCGTAAATGTAGTTGGAACAAACTCTGTAAATGCTGTAATGGAAGCAGCAAAAGTAGTAAATTCACCAGTAATGATACAATTTTCAAATGGAGGTGGTGTGTTTTTTGCAGGGAAAGCATTATCAAATTCAGAAGAGAAAGCAGCTATAGCAGGTAGTGTTTCCGGAGCCATGCACGTTCATCAGATGGCTGAATATTATGGTATTCCAGTAATCTTACATACTGATCATGCAGCTAAAAAATTATTGCCATGGATAGATGGTTTATTGGATGCTGGCGAGAAATTCTTTGCTGTTCATGGTAAACCTTTATTCAGCTCACACATGCTTGATTTATCAGAAGAATCACTTACAGAAAACATTGAAATATGTAAGAAATATTTAAGTCGCATGAGTAAAATGGGTATGACTTTGGAAATTGAATTAGGAATTACTGGTGGTGAAGAAGATGGTGTAGATAATACACATGTGGATAATGCAAAATTATATACCCAACCGGAAGATGTTGCCTATGCTTATGAAGAACTTGGCAAAATAAGCAACCGTTTCACAATTGCTGCTTCTTTTGGAAATGTTCACGGTGTTTATAAACCTGGAAATGTAAAATTAGAACCTACAATTCTTCGTAATTCACAAGATTTTATTCAAAAAAAATACAATACAATAGCCAATCCTGTTAACTTTGTGTTTCATGGTGGTTCTGGTTCTGAACCAGAAAAAATAAAGGAAGCAATTGGTTATGGTGTAATAAAAATGAATATAGATACTGATACTCAATGGGCTTATTGGGAAGGAGTTCTGAAATACTACAAAAAGAATGAAGCATATTTGCAAGGTCAGATTGGAAACCCAGATGGCGAAGATAAACCAAATAAAAAATATTATGATCCACGAGCTTGGCTCAGAGAAGGTGAAAAAACAACCGTTGAAAGACTGAAAATTGCTTTTGCTGATTTAAATTGTATAGACAGATATTAAATTTCAATATAAATAGGTTAAAATATAACCACTCAGATAATTAAGAATACTTTTTCCTTTTGTCTGAGTGGTTTTTATATTATATAATAATATAATTGAAAATATGATAGTAAAAGCGATTTTTTCAGCTATAACTTTATTTACCAATTTGTTATTAATAATTTTTTTGCAGCTTTAACACTGCATTTTTGATATGTTGAATACGCA
Organism: uncultured Bacteroidales bacterium; assembly: GCA_903936865.1. GTDB lineage: Bacteria > Bacteroidota > Bacteroidia > Bacteroidales > JACABE01 > JACABE01. The sequence continues at coordinate 1,326 of CAIZXK010000294.1, forward strand.
GCTGCAGCTCTATTTCTGATACCTTCGTTAGTTTCATTGTTAACATAACCAATAATTGCATCATGTATTGTATAAGCTTCCGGACACATTAAACCAGAAGTCCATATTATTGGATTTATATTAGCAGTTTTCAGATGTGGTGAAAAATAACTTTTACTATAGCAAGCGAGAATAATAACATCTCTTTTAATATTGTCAATGTTTTTAAATTTTTCTGATAATTGAAAATCCATAAGTCCATCATGACCAATGTAAGTTATTAATTTTGAGTTTCCCGAAATACCAATTATTGTTTTATCGACTTGAATTGTGTCTTTAAGCAATCCTGAACTACTTCTCAAAAACGCTTCAGTACATTCTTTAATATATTCTCCATCATAAGCATCTGCAACTAAGTAATAATTTTTTGTTTTATGTTTAAAAACAAGCCTTTCCAGTATTATTGAATTTATTTTTCGAGTTTTAATAAGCTTCCATTCCTTACTGTTTTTAAAAAAAGTTTTGATTCCATAACCACAACCCCAATACAAATTATTAATTGGATCTTGACCGTTTCCGATTTTTGCCGGAACAGGAACAATTCCCTGATATTTGTTATCACACAATGCCACAAAAATATGAATTGTACGGGTTGTAGTATCAAACTGTTTATAATTGTTATTTTCAATTTGATTATTAGAAATTTGTGATTGTTTTTCCTCTTTTTTTATTTGAGAGTTACAACTTAAAAATGCAAAACAGAAGACTATCGTTAGTAAATTATTGATTTTCATTTTCATCATATTCATTTTTACTTACTAACGTTTTGTTGTGATTTATATTTTAAAAAATTTCAAGGCTTTATTAATATTTGGTCTTTAATCAAATGCAAAAGGTTAAATTATTGATATTTATAAGAATTATACTAATAATTTTAAAATGGATTTATTAAGCTTTGTCTATAATTAAAGAAGTCATAGTTAGAGAACCAGCAATAGCTTTATCGTTAAATAAACTTATTTTTTCATTATCCTCTTTTAATGCTAATGCATATAATAAAGGTAGAAAATGTTCGGGTGTTGGAATAGCCAAATCAAAAGCTTTTCCCTGGGATTTATAGTTAATCAACTGTTTATGATCATTAGTAAGAATATATTTTTTAATTTTTTCACTGGCTTCTGTAGCCCAATCATAAGCAAAATCAGTTGTATTTAATTTATCCCAAGCAACCATACTAAGATTATGAACCATATTTCCGCTTCCAATAATCAGCACTCCCTTTTTGCGAAGTAAAGCAAGATCTTTTGCCAAATCATAATGGTATTGAGCTGTTTGAGTATAATCAAGGCTTAATTGAACAACAGGAACATCTGCTTTTGGATATAAATGCTTTATCACACTCCAGGCACCATGGTCAAGGCCCCATTTTTCATCTAAACCAATTTCCGCTTTATTAATAAGAGATTTTGTTTTTATTGCAAGTTCCGGACTACCTGAAGCCGGATACTGTATATCAAATAATTGTTGAGGGAAACCACCAAAATCATGAATTGTTCTTGGCTTTTCCATCGCAGTTACGAAAGTTCCTTTGGTTTCCCAATGTGCCGATATACATAAAATAGCTTTAGGAAAAGGAATTCCTTTTCCAATATTTCTGAATCCGGCAACGAATTCATTTTCTTCAATGGCATTCATTGGACTTCCATGTCCAAGAAATAAAACTGGCATTACATTGGTATTCTCCTCTGATGTAAAAAATTGATATATTTCCTTATAATTCATTAAAGTAAGTGCTAAAGGTAAAAGAATTGCAGAACCTAAAAATGATCGTCTATCCATTTTTATTATTGATATTTTATTAAATCGCAATGGTAAATTATAAACAAAAAAAATATAATTATTGTTTATTATTTTTTTAATCCTTAAATCCGCAATCTTTATTATATTCGCCACTAATT
>CAIZXK010000295.1 GCA_903936865.1 uncultured Bacteroidales bacterium
AACAATAAATACATACTTGATTTGCTTTTTATATCAGCAGATATTACTCTTTTAGCCACTAATTACACTAATTTAATGAAGATAAAATATGGCAAACAACTAATAATAAAACATTAAAAATCATTTTGGATTTTTGGATTTAAACTAACCCAAAGTTGGTAATTAAAATATGTTTTATCTGTAAAAAACATGTCTTTATCATCGTTCCAGTATAATCCAGTAAAATATTCTTCATCTTCGTCATATCCTTTACAAACTAAGAGTAAATATTTCTCCATTATAAATTGTAATAACCATAAAATAGGTTTTGCAATGACTCTATGTATAGGAATTACTATCATAATAAAAATTCAAATTGTTGTTGTTGTATTAAATTTTCATATTGCTTATTTAAAGCTTCATAATCTAAGAATCTTACTCTATTATTAATTATCAAATCTTTGAAAGCAGAATATTTTATCTTGTTTTCATAATCTTTTTTTCTATTAATATCAGCAACTATTACCATACGAGTATAAAAATCTTGTAAATCATCAAATTTTAATAGAGAATTCTGAATGTCTGTAGAATGTTCAATCTCGAAAAGAGAATGTGGCATATTTCTATTATTAAACCATATTACATCAACCGTTGAACTTCTGTGTACTAATTTAGAATAGCTATATTCAGGCAGCTTATCTAATGTTCGTAATTCTCCTAACTTTTTATCAACAAACAATTTATTTCTATCTTGATTGGGAATAAAAGTATTAAGTCCTTTAAGATTTCCTATTGTTACAATTAATCCTTGATAATAACAATGATTGAATTCTATAATTTCAAATGAATCTTTATTTTTTGAATTTTCAACTAATATTCCTTTTGATTCATTTTCACTTTTATATTTTACTAAACCATATAAACCAGGTTTGATTTTATAAATATTTTTATCTAATTGAACAATTCTGCGAATGCTAGCAAAAGGTGTTTTTGTTTTCCAGACACATTCTTTAATCTTCATTGTTTCTTGGTTTATCTGACCAAGTGTTGCAACACCTCCTAATTTCTCAAGTGAATTTACAACGGCTTCGTTTTGCTTCATTGTTATTTATTTCAATTTACATTATCAACCTATCATTAGATAACATATATGGTGGATCTGCAAAAATCATATCAATATAGTTATCGGGAAATTTAGCCATTAGTTCGAGGCTATCGTTATTATAAAGTACAAAGTCATTTGTTTTAAATACTGGTTTTATGTTACTTTCCTTTTCATTTTTTGATATGTAGGCAACTAAATTTTCTAAAACCATATTTGTTGTAAAGTTTTCTTCCATTTTATTTTTCAATAATTAAAGTGCAAAGTTAATTAAATAAGTTATTTTTAATAAAAAACCCGACAGTTTTATAAATTACTGTCGGGTTTTTCATTCCTAATATATAATTCCCAATTCCTTTAAACCAGCATAAGTTCCACTTCTGCTGTATTTATCATATCTTTATTTAACAGGATAAGGTATTTGCCCAGCGTGGCGGCGGGGATTTCTACTTCTTCGCCGCATAGCAGCTCTATGGGAGTAGTAGCTGGAGCTTGGTTAATGGTATTGCCTCCGTAATAAAATATGGATGCAACATCGCTAACATTGCTCAACAAAATGGTATCGGTAGCTGCAAACTTCATTATCGGAGTAAGGGTAGCCAAAGGTGCAATTTGTTCGGTAAGTGGCTGTTCGCCTCCATCCTGTGCTGTGTGTTTGTGTAAACGTAATATATTTTGATCGAAATATATTTTTGCCTTTTCGGGCTGTCCGGGGTATTCGCGGGCAATGGTTAGCAGATTGTAGTTAAATTGCAAGTACATTATTGCAATGCATTCGTCCCAGCTGCTACGACCCTGTTCGGTAGTTCCTTTTTTTAGTTCCTGCATTTCGCGTGCTTTAAGGTAATCAACCAGCAATTGCTTAAATTCATCTAACATCGATTGACCTAAAACGACTACATTATTGGTGATTCCACTGCAAAGCTGATTCATCAGAATAGGTGCTGTCGATTTATTTATTTTGGTATATTGTGTTAATCCCTGAGGAAAAATTTCCTGATATTCGGGAGTATCAGTATCACATAAGCCTCTGATGGTTGCTTCGCGTTTTGAAATCAGTATTTTAAATGACTTCAGTATATTATCAACTGTTAGTGTTCTGGATTGCTGCTGAGCAAAAGTTGAGGTAGTTGTATTAAGACTACTTAACAGGTTATCAAAAGCTATCTGTGTAGGACTGACTAAAATGCTGAACGGAGCTCCGGCGCCTACAGCAGAAATAAGTCGTTTGAGTGCATCGTCGCAAAATTTTAGTTGTTTTGGTTTGCCTACCTTAATGTTCTCAAATGAACTTAAAAATAATTTTTCAAAATCTCTCATTGTTGTATTTATTTAGTTTACAATACGATTATTGGTGCAGCAAATGTAGAATATTAAAACCATATCGAAGCTATTTATTTTGTAATAATTGCACTTAATTTGCCAATGATTCCATTGGTGCAGAATATAATTTTCAATAATGCAATTTAGAGAATAGTGATACAACAAGGCCAATACTGTTTTTTATAGGTAGGTACAAATTTTACATAAGGGTTGAAACTAGTTTTAATAGCCAGGTACAAACAATACATATAGACAAAAACTAATTTTTATAGGTAGGTACTAACGCTACCTATAGGCAAAAACTAGTTTTTATAGGTAGGTACCAATGATACCTATGAGCAAAAACTAGTTTTTATAGGTAGGTACCAATGATACCTATAGGCAAAGACTAATTTTTATAGGTAGGTACGAACACTACCTATAAGCAAAAACTGTTTTTTACAGCTTAGAAAATAAAATACCTATGAATACTAATCGATTTTTACATTTAAATAACAAAAAGCCTGTCAGATTTCAGTTATCAGACAGGCGTTTTGCAAATTGTTGCTAAAAATGCTATTTAATTCTCCGTTTTCAGAAAATAATCTTTCAATCCAAAATAATCTTTCGGACGGATTCCCTTTTCAGTTTGCTGCAGATTGCAGCATTCATTAAAAATATCATGCTCAAAGAATAAAATGGAATCATTTGCCAGTGCTTCGTTAAGAAAACTTTCCTTTTCGGCAAGCGAAACCAAGGGCTGAGTATCGAAACTGATAACATAAGCCAATGGAATATGAACAGCAGCAGGCATAAGATCAGCCATATAAACTACCGTTTTGCCTTTGTATTCGATATATGGAATTACCTGCCCGGCAGTATGTCCGTTGAATATCTTTACATGAAATCCGGGAAATAAGGTAGTTTCCTTTTCGATAAATTTTACTTTTCCGGCATCCATAAGAGGAACAAAATTCTCTTTGAGAAACGAAGCCTTTTCGCGGGCATTGGGTTTGTTAGCAAGTTCCCAATGTTGACGACCAATCCAGTAAACAGCATTCTTAAAAGCTGGTTCATAGCCTGTTCTGTCCTCATTGTATTTTACAGCACCTCCGCAGTGATCGAAATGCAGGTGAGTAAGCAGCACATCCGTGATATCATCAGCAGTATAACCCGCATTTGCTAATGATGAGTGGAGATTGTCGTCGCCGTTAAGATGCATGTTGTTAAAAAATTTTTGATCCTGCTTATCCCCTATTCCGCAATCGATAAGTATTTTCCTGTCGCCATCCACAGCAAGCAAACAACGCATACTCCAGTTGCAAAGATTGTTTTCATCGGCCGGATAAACCTTTTGCCACATTACCTTGGGCACAACCCCAAACATGGCACCACCATCAAGTTTCAGATTTCCGGTATTTATAACATGTAATTCCATTTTAACTGATTATTATTTGTAAAAAATATACCTTTTTAGAAGTACTTAGAGTACTTAGAATACTTAAAGTACTTAGAGTTAAGGCATCTGTAAATTATATTTATATTATTGTTTTTATAACTTTAAGTACTCTAAGTACTTTAGGCACTTTAAGTACTTTTTGGGCACTTTAAGTACTTTTTAATTTACCAGCAATTGATGTAAAAATAGCAAGCAATTCATTAGCTTCTTTATTTATAGGTTCAATTATTGAATTAACAACCCAATTTAATTCCTGTATAATTTCAATCCAGTATGCAGTTTCATTTGCTTCACTTTCGCTAATCTTTATCTTATTATAAAAATCAGCTTTACTTCTCGATCTGTTTACTTCCCTATAATTTGCTCCAATACTTGTTCCTGATTTTGTAAGATGATTTCTAATTACAAATCCTTCCGAATTATTAGGCAGTCCAGCCGAAAGTTTAACAATAGCAATTGCAAACTTCTTGGTTCTAAGCTCTAATTGCAAAGCAAATTCCTTATTGTCCATAAATTATCTATTTTTTTAACTTTAAGTACTCTAAGTACTTTAGGCACTCTAAGTACTTTAAGTACTTCTAATATTCCTTAGCTTGGATTTCGCCTTTCAAAATCATCAGCCCATTCATTGCCAATGCATGAATTTCATCTTCGCCGGGATATATTAATACTTTACTTATAAAACTAACTCTTTCGATAATCATATCAGTAAATATTTTGCCATGAGCCAAGCCACCGGTCAACAGAATTGCTTCCACATCCCCTTTGAGGACAGTAGCCATAGCACCAATACTTTGAGCAACCTGATATGCCATAGCAGCATAAACAAGTTCGGCATTTTTGTCGCCATTCTGAATCATTCTTTCTACCTCAACGGCATTGCAAGTACCCAAATAAGCCTGCATACCACCAAAACCTGTCAATAGTTTCCTTATTTCAGTTCGTGTATATTTACCCGAAAAACATAGGTCAACCAATTGTCCGGCAGGTACTGTACCTGCACGTTCGGCAGCAAATGGACCATCCCCATCCAGTCCGTTATTTACATCAATAATTCTGCCCTTTTTGTGAGCACCTACAGTAATTCCACTACCCATGTGAGTTACTATCAGGTTAATATCACCATAGCTTTTGTTATATTCAGTTGCATAACGCCTTGCCACAGCTTTCTGATTTAAAGTATGTAAAAAGCTCTTTCTTGGAAGATGTGGTAAGCCGGATAAACGGGCAATATCATCAAATTCATCCACACAGCTCGGATCAACCACATAAGCTTCAACCCCTTTGCCAATTAAATCAGCAATATCCCTGGCAATATATCCTCCGATATTGGAAATATGTTCGGCCATTGGTTTTTTAATATCAGCAATCATAGCTTCATTTACTTTGTAAACACCACTTTCCATGGGTTTAAGCAAACCACCGCGTGAGATTACAATTTTAAATTCATTAAGGTTAAAACCTTCCAACGACAATATTTCCAATACTTTCTGCTTCCTGTATTCATATTGCTCCACTACCCTGTCAAACTTCGATAATTCTGCAAAACTATGCTGAATGTTTGTTAGAAATATATTTCTTGTATAGTCATATACAGCAACTTTTGTTGAAGTTGAACCCGGATTGACGACTAATATTTTCATCTGTTTTTTATTTAAATGTAACTTCTTATAACTTTAAGTACTTCTAAAAATTGCTTTTTCTTCGTTGAACTTTAATTTTCAAAAATCCTCATTTACATTAGTAAACTGCGGTTTTAAAAATCTTGTTCGTCTCAAAAAATCTAATTTTTAGAACCCCTTTTTTAAGTACTCTAAGTACTTTAGGCACTTTAAGTACTCTAAGTACTTTTGATTATCCCCTTCCGGTTAATGATTTAGGTATTCTTCCCGATCTCACACATTCCGAACGTAAGGTACGGCCAACAATTTGTTCAACCATTTTCCCTATTTCCAATACTTTGTCGATATCAACGCCCACGTCAATACCCATTTCGTCGAGCATCACCACTAAGTCTTCGGTGCAAACCAAACCGGTAATATTTGGATCGGCATAATAATATTTGCCGGTTCCAGAAACCGGAACGCCGTCAACAAAATTGGCAGGCTGTCCGCCAATACCACCCATAGTAGCCTCAAAATTAGTCATACCGGCTTGTAAGGCAGCCAAAACATTTGCCAATCCCCAGCCACGTGTGGTATGAAAATGAACAATTTGTTTATCAGGTTTCTGAAAAGTATCCAATAACATGGAATAATAATCATACACACGATTTGGAGAAGCAGACCCATCATGATCAGCATGTTCCACATCACTTACCCCAATATCGAACCAGCGTTTTGCAAACTCCACTGCTTTTTTCATATCTGTCGGACCTTCGATAGGGCAACCCCAGATGGTACTAACTGTGCCGTTAACCTTTAAGCCAGCATCACGGGCAAGTTTAATCCATTTCTCAGCCATTTTCCAATAGTCGTCCAACGATAAACCTGAATTTTTAATATGGTGGGATTCGCTGGTAGAAACCATTAACAAAATACGATTTGGGCCCCAACCCTCTTGTTTAGCCTGAATGGCTCTTTCAATTGCTTTTTCGCGAATGGTAACGCAGGTAAGCGAAACATTGGGAAGTAAACCAGCAATCTTTTTACTGCTGTGAATTGCTTTCATCAGTTTATCGGCATCTTTAAACTGAGGCATACCTTGTGGATTACCAAAATTGGTAACTTCAATATGTTTAAAACCGGCAAGGATTAATTGTTCGGCAAGCCACAGCTTGGCTTCCATCGGAATATATTTGCTTTCGTGCTGAAAACCGTCTCTTACAGTTATATCGCCTATTGTAACTTTTTTCGGATAATTCATTGTTATGTTATTTTTCAGATTTTTAAATTG
>CAIZXK010000296.1 GCA_903936865.1 uncultured Bacteroidales bacterium
AATTTAATCCTATATCCTCCTTCAATATCTTCATCAATATATTTGCAAATTAATCCATTATTAAAATAAAAAAACTGACTAGATTTTTTAATTTCCTCTGAATTTATAATATCAGAAACACATCCACAAAACATAAATAAACATATTATGGATGTTAAAATTAAACTATTTGTTTTTATTACCATGCTCTTGATTTTTTATCTGAATATACTTGATTCCATATTTTACCTCCCCAGTCAAATGGTGTTCTAACATTTTCATATCCGGCTCGTTGAAAAAAGTTTGATCTCTCCGCTTCACCATATGAGGGCCATCCTTCTCTTTTGGCCATAAACTTCCATGCAGGTAAATTTGATAATACTGCGATTTTATTATTCTTAGCTAAATTAAAAGCACCTGCTGTTAACATAAAATCTAATTTAGATTGATCTGTTAATCTAGCAGCCATCCCTGCACAAAAATTACCAGCATCTCTAATAGATATATATACACCTTCTGAAATTTGAGAACCTCTATAAATATCAACTGTATTTCGTGAACCACCTTTTTTGCTTTTAAAATCATATTTATCATTGTTCCCAGCATTTAATGCATAGGCCAAACGTGCCTGAATATTCCCAAATAAAATTGAATTTTTTGACATTTCTCCCTCAAAATCCCATATCGTTTTTCTCGCATCAAAAGACCCAATATCAATATAACCAGATGCTTTCCCACTACCATCAAGGAATGAACCAATATACATAGTTCTCCCAACTTTTTCTGATTGCTTTTTCGATAATTTTTTACTTGTATTTTCTTTAAATGTTTCTTTTGACAAATCTTTATGCTGATAAATACCTAAATCTCCATCATCATAAACTGCTAAAACATTCCCTTTTTTATCAATGTGTGTTGATGTATTATCTCCATTAGGATCAATATTAAAAATCGGATTACTATTTAAACAAGTATACGAGCTTTCCCATTCTTTCACAACAGGGTCAACATTCCACCTTCTCCCAATCCTGCCATCATATTCCCAAAACGTTGCAGTAGTAGTACTTTGGTTATTATAAATCTCCTGGTCTTTCTCCTGCCCATTGAAGGCGAAACCATAATCCCCTATGCAGTATTCTGAAAAAGTGGATGATATGTTAGTAGTTTGTTGCAATGGTTTATTTATTTTTTTATAAGTTTATGAAAGTTTTTTAAATGCAATATTACTTATAATTAGCTCTGCCCGAGTTCCTCTCCTTTCAGAGCCTGTTCCGATATAATCGGAAAGAGGCTAGGTGAGGTCGTTTCGGATATCCGGAAATTTTATTGTGGCTTTCTGTAGAAAGAGCAGGGCAATGAATACGTCAATTAATTTCTGAATTTCTTTATCCCATTTTTAAGTCTATATCTTTGAGGATATGTTATATCAAATAAAACATTTATTGTATTAATTGGAGAATCCGCGCAAAGTGTACCACTAATTCCGCGACAAAGTGGTCCACACATTCCGCATTAAACTGGTCCATCTATTCCGCGGCAAAGTGTACCGTCTAAAACACAAATAAGTCAGC
>CAIZXK010000297.1 GCA_903936865.1 uncultured Bacteroidales bacterium
ATTTTTTATATGAAGTTTCAAAAAAGTAAAAATATTTTTTTATACAAAAAAAATATTTAATTTTGAAGTGGGTTATTTTGAGACAACAAAATAAGGAAATATATAATTAAAACAATAATTAAAAATAAAATGACAAAAATAAAAATATTAGTACTCGATGATGACCAAGCAATTAGAGATGAATTAGGTGAGTTTTTGATGGAAAAAAACTTTGAAACCCATAAAGCGAGTCTTCCTTCAGAGGCTATGGAAATTTTGAAAGAAAATGAAATTGATATAGCAATTATTGATGTAAAGTTACCCGAAAAAGACGGAATCACAGCATTAAAAGAGATAAGGGAATTGTTTCCTGACCTGGAAGTTATCATGATTTCTGGTCATGGAGATATGGAAATGGTAATTTCTGCCATGCGTGCAGGTGCTAATGATTTCTTTTTAAAGCCTTTTCGTTCAATAGATGTAGAAAATGCGATAGAACGTACTAAAAGGTTTTTAAGTATTTCAAAAGAATTGAAAGAAGTAAAATTCAATTATGAGTTGATTACCAAAGAATTGAAGTCGAAATTCAAATGGGAAATGATAGCTGAAAGTAAAGCCATGAAAGATGTGCTTAACATGGTAGCAAAAGTGGCAAAAGCTGATAAAACGACAGTATTAATAACTGGCGAAAGTGGAACAGGTAAGGAAATGATAGCCAGTACAATTCATTATTTAAGTGCAAGAAAAAACTTTTATTTCAATGCAGTTAACTGTTCTGCAATTCCAGATACTTTATTTGAAAGTGAATTTTTTGGTCATAAGAAAGGTTCCTTTACCGATGCCGTAGAAAATAAATCTGGTCTTTTTGAGGTAACAAATAAAGGAACTTTGTTTTTAGATGAAATAGGTGATTTGAAATACGAATTGCAAGGTAAATTTTTAAGGGTTTTGGAAGAAGGAAAAATAACTAAAATTGGGTCAAGTAAGGTTATTGATATAGATGTAAGAGTTATAGCTGCAACGAATAGAGATTTACGAAAAATGAGTGATGAAGATAAATTCAGGTTGGATTTACTACACCGTTTGAATTCTTTTGTTATTAATTTACCTCCTCTAAGAGAGAGAAGGGAGGAAATTCCTGCTTTACTTGAATATTATGTGCAACAATTTGCCAATCAATGCAATAAAAAAGTAAGTGGTATTGATAGAAATACATTTCAAATTCTATCAGATTATTCTTATCCCGGTAATATTCGGGAACTCAGAAATATGATTGAAAGAGCTGTGATATTATGTGATGATGATAAATTAAAGCTTAAACATTTTCAATTTAACTATGGAAATACAGTTTTAACAAGTAATAGTAGTAATATTGCTGTAAATACTAATTTAAATTTAGCTGAGAACGAAAGGGAATTAATAAAAGCAGCTTTGCTTCAAACACAGAATAACAAGTCACAGGCTGCTAAGATTTTAGGAATAGACAGGAAAAGATTATTGAGAAAAATAAATTTTTATTCATTAAATCAAAAATAAATTTTGTGTTATTATGACAATCTGGGTTATAATATCACAATATTATTTTATACATTAAATCTTTGCTCATCAGTTATTCATACTTAATTAGAATTTACAATTGCGTTAAAATGACTCTATTTATTTAGGAAGAAAAATAAATAATTTATTATTTATTTTACTGAATTACTTTTATCTATAATAAATAACTAATACTATATATTATGTTTCTTAATGTATAGTAAACAAATATTGCACGAATTTTCACTACCCAGGTGCGTGGGCTTGTCCACAAACGGCGCGGACAGCCGGTTTGTTAAGCATCTGAAGGGCGGGCATGAGAGAAAGAACAAACCGGAGTCATCGTTTGTGGAGACTTTTTCTGGTTACTATTTTGTGTGGTGACAAAAGAGTAACTGGGGACTGGGGCAACGCCCTAGGTTAACAAGAGTCAAAATTACGTTTACATAGCAATCTAAAATAAAAAGTATAAATTTGGAAGGAGCAAATATGGAGATTCGGCTAATGGTACAGTCGGTAACCAGGTGCGTAGCACAATTCCGCTAGTATTTAACACTAGGCCTGCGGCCATGCGTGTAGGTCTAAGGTGAGCGGAACAGTGCCAGCACCTATCCGTTATGGGTCAGCACCCCAGGGACATTAAACAGATATTTAAGTGATAAACAAAAGTTATTTCTAATTATGAAAACCAAAATGATAAAAGTATATTTTTTGTGTTTTATTGG
>CAIZXK010000298.1 GCA_903936865.1 uncultured Bacteroidales bacterium
AGTTACATAATTTGAAATACTTAAAATTCCATACTTCCCATTAGGAAGTAAAACTTTCTTTTCATACAGTTCAACATTATGAATACTATTATCCTTATTTACACTTTCAACGTCTTGAACAAGTGTAACTCCGAACAATAATTTTCTTATATTTTCATCAACAATATGATGAAATTCGGGATTAATAAAAAGCTTGACATTATTTCCAATAAGTTCTTCCTTTGAATATCCTGAGCTTTTGCAAATCATATTATTTGCTTCAAGTATATTTCCATTTTCGTCTTCAAGAATTATTCCGGTTGGTGCTATATCAAATAATGTACGGTATCTTTCTTCACTTTCCAATAAGGCTTTACGCGATTTTTTCCTTGTTTCCTGCATACCAATTGCAGTAGCAATTATTGTTAAAATCTGATCATGTTCCTCTGTGGGTATAAAATCTTTCTGAAATACAGCACATAAAGAGCCTAAAAATTCATTTTCGCAAACTACGGCTTTTCCAATGTAAGTTTGTAATTTATATGGTTTCACATTGGGGTCGGATGAGAAATACATGGTATTTTGCAAATCTCTTACAATATATATATCCTTTGATTTCTTTTGAATAACATCATAGCATATATGTCCTTCCGGTTTATCAATCGGATTAAAATCCGATGGAGTATTCCATTGACCTATTGAACATAGCATACCTTCAACCAATCTATTATATAGCGTACAAGTTGCTCCAAACAATTCGCCTAAGAGGTTGGTTAATGTATTTATATTTTCTTCATAGGATAATCCTAAGTTAAGCAAGCATTCATTAATTTTTTTTAGTTGATTTTGTGTATTCTTCCGATCGTTAATGTCGCGAACAACTGCTAAAACACATCCTTCTCCTCTAATTTTTGTGCTTTTAAGCGAAACTTCAACCCAAAATAATTCTCCATTTTGTTTTTTTGCCAGCCATTCAAAAACTTGTGGTCCATGAGAAATTGTTTTGTTTATATAATTTTTTGCTTCAATTTCTGTATATGGTTGATTCGATGTACATAATAAGTTAATTTCTCCTTTAATTAAAGCTTCTTTATCTTCAAAACCAAAAATTTTCAAAGCGGTTTCATTTGTATCTAAAATCAATCCATTTTTAATATCATGAATAAAAATAGCTTCATTGGTTGAGTTAAAAATTTCTTTATAATTACTCTCACTTTGACTTAAATTTTCTTCAGCTTTTTTTCTGTCAGTTATATCTTTAATTAATAGCATCATGGCTTTTTCCCCATAAAAATCTATTAATTTAGCTGAAACTTCGACAATTATAATTGATTTATCAAAACAAATCAATCTTTCCTCATTTACAATTCCCGAAAAGGAGCTTGATTGAAAGCTATTTGTAATGTTTAAGGACACACTTTCTTTATCATCAGGATGAACAAAATCAAGAACAGAAAAACCAATTATTTCTTTTTCATCTGTAGCTTTTATCATTCCTTTCATTTTGTTGTTTACATATACAATTTCATTATTTACATGAACAACAACACCTAATGTAATATTTTCTATAATGGTTCTGTATCTTTCTTCACTTTCAAGTAATGCAAGTTCAACATTTAGTTTTCTGATTTTATCTTCCTTTTGTATTAAAGCATTTTTTATAGCATTTCCCAGTCGTTTTATATGCTCTTTTAAAACATAATCAACCGCACCTGCTTTCATACATTCAACTGCAATATCTTCATTTTGAGAACCAGTAACAATTATAACCGGAGTTAATGGTGTAATTTGCTGAGTTATTTTTAAAGCTTCCATACCAGTAAAAGCTGGCATGCTATAATCAGAAATTATAATATCCGGATTAAATTCATTTAAATAAGTAGTAAATATTTCTTTATTATCTGTTCTTTTAAAAGCAGCAGTTGGAAATACCTTTTTTACTTCACGTTCACATATTTCAGCATCCGTATAAGAATCTTCTGCAATTAATATCTTGTAATCCATAAAATAAGTCATTAAATTGTTTAATAATTTTTTATTTCTACTTTATAAAACATTGATTATCTATTGTTTATTCCTTGCAGGTTCAATAATTAAAAGAATATTATCTGAATTCAGTTTGGCTTCAAGCCAATTGTATATTTTTTCTTTTTCCTGAAGTGTAATATTATTTGCATAAAAAACTACAACATCCGTAAGTTTTTGTGATGATTTGTTAAATAGTAACGACTGTGAATATAAACAAGCTGAAACTTGCGGAAATAAATGTTTTATCTCATTAAAAATCTCCTTGCCTTTAAAATTTACTTTTTGTAAACTATCAAGTTTTGATTTGAAAAAATAAATTTCATTTCGTAACAATTGATTAGTTTCCAAATCTTTATTATCCTGGTTAAAAGCAAAACCTTGTTGAAAAACCACAGTTGCATCAAAAAGGTTAAAATCTCTGGTTTTTAAAGAAATTAATTCCTTTTGCTCAGATGTTAACGTTTTTCCTCCGTAAATTAATTTTATTTGTTTTTTTGAATAATCAATTTCATTTTTTAGTAAATATCCACCATCAATCATAGTAATATTATTAATAAAATTTTTAGAGTTTCTAACAAAAGTATCCTCTTTAATTAACTGATATCCGAAATATATACTTGGCAATAATGTTATTAAAACAATTGTAGTTACCCAACGGTTTGCTTTTATTTTATTTCTTTCCGTAGATTGCTCAATAATTGGAATTTTAATAAAACGAGAAGTTATAAAAGTGGCTAAAGCAATGAATACTGTATTGATGGTAAATAAATAAAAAGCTCCAAAGAAAAAAGACCATTGTGCAGTAGCCAATCCAAAACCAGCCGTACATAATGGAGGCATTAAAGCAGTTGCAATAGCGACTCCGGGAATAACATTTCCTTTAACCTTACTCGATATTGCTACAATTCCGGCAAGTCCACCAAAAAATGCTATCAAAACATCGTAAATACTTGGACTTGTGCGGGCTAATAATTCAGAATGTGCTTCATTAAGCGGAGTAATCAAAAAATATACAGTTGATGTGATTAAACTTACAATTACTGCAAAAGTAAAATTACTAATTGACTTTCTTAATAAAATGAAATCATAAGAAGCAACACTATAACCTATTCCAAGTATTGGTCCCATTAATGGAGAAACGAGCATGGCACCTATAATTACTGCTGTAGAATTTACATTTAAACCTACAGAAGCAATAAAAATTGCGAAAATTAATATCCAGAGATTTGTTCCCTTGAAAATAATTCCCTTTTCAATTACTTCATGGATAACTGAATAATCTTCACGTTCGTTTTTTAATCTGAAATTTTTTAATATAGTCAGAATCATAATTTAAATTAGATTTATAATTTACAAATTAAAATGGAGTAATGGTAAGACCAATGGAAATTGGATACATTTGTGGACCTTTGTCTTTTTCGAATATTTTAGATAATGAATAGTAAGTCATTAAGTTAAAGCGACCATAACCAATTCTTCCAATGATTCCATAATTCCAATCATTTATGTTTCTGATATTACTTTTTTTTATAACTACTTGCTCAGAAGTATTTTCAATTACATCCTCACCTCTGTACTTAGTGTGATTACTTATATTATATCCAATTTTGAATCCAACAGAAATTCTGAATCTTTTATTTCTTTCCGCAATAGTTTTATATTTTATTTCGATAGGAATTTCAATATAAGTTAGGTTCATTTTATTTATGCTGTAAGCAACCGGTTTATTATAATAATTCCCTAAAGATTCAAAAATTGTATTCCCATCAGGTTGATTAGCAGAGTTTCTACTTAAGATTGGTATTGCATCACTATAAAAATTATGAGAACTTACGCCTATACCTAAAGCTACACTAAAATCTGATGTTGCAATGGGTCGATTAAGCATCGCATAAAATGCAACACCCTGATTTATAGTTCTCACATTAACATCAGAAGGTACATCCTGCCAAAAGTCATTGAAAACATCAAGCAAAATAATATCCTTACCTTGATTTTTTTCTTTCTGAAAACGCAGGGTATCCTGCGAATAAGCAGAAATTGTGAAAAATAATATAACTAGTAAAAAATAATTCTTTTTCATAAAAAATAAAATTGTAAATTATAGAACAAAGATAAGTATTTTTGCAAAGCAAATTATAATCTTACTATTTTGTAATTAAATAAATTTAAATTTTATAATTAAAATGAAAATAGCTGTTGATTTTGATGGAACTATAGTTGAAAATAAATATCCTGAAAT
>CAIZXK010000299.1 GCA_903936865.1 uncultured Bacteroidales bacterium
CCTCTTTACAGAGGCTTTCAAACAAAAACAATTAATTTAGCTTTTAGAATATTTAAAACTCAAATACGATTCCTTGTGCCAGTGGCAGGTCGGTACTGTAATTTATGGTATTGGTTTGTCTTCTCATATATTGTTTCCACGAGTCTGATCCCGATTCCCGTCCCATGCCGGTATCTTTTTCGCCTCCAAAAGCTCCTCCGATTTCTGCACCGGAAGTTCCTCCGTTTACATTAGCCAATCCGCAATCGGAACCCGAACCTGATAAAAATCTTTCGGCCTCACGTATATTCAATGTAAAGATAGAGGAAGATAATCCCTGAGGTACAGCATTATTCAATGCCATGGCTTCATCAAGGGTTTTGTATTTTATAAGATAAAGAATAGGGGCAAAGGTTTCTTCCTGAACTATTTTGTAATGATTTTCGGCTTCAACAATTGCCGGAACTACATAATTTTCCGAAAGCGCAGCTTTCCCTTCAAGTTTGTAGCCTCCTATAAGTAATTTCCCGCCTTCTTTTTTGGCTTCTTCAATTGCATTTAAAAATGCATCAACTGAAGCTTTATCAATTAAAGGACCTATTAACGTATTTTCATGCAATGGATTTCCTATTTTCTTTTGCACTTCATTGTAAGCACTTACCAGATTGTTTTTTACTTCATCGTATATATTTTCATGTACAATCAGGCGGCGGGTCGAAGTACATCTTTGTCCGCAGGTACCCACAGCACCAAAAACTGTAGATGCAACAGCCATTTTCATATCAGCGGAATCTGTGATAATCACAGCATTATTTCCTCCAAGCTCAAGAATAGCTTTTCCGAGTCTTTCGCCTATTATAGCTCCGGCTCTTTTGCCAACTCTGGTTGAACCCGTAATTGAAAACAACGGTATTCGTTTATCAGCAACGAAATTATCGCCAAGTACTGATGATTTGGCAATTACCATATTAAAAACGCCTTCAGGAATATTATTATCCTTCAATACTTTTGTAATGATATTCTGAGTAGCAATGGCACACAAAGGTGCTTTGGAACTTGGTTTCCAGATAACCACGTCGCCACAAATTGCAGCCAGCATCGAATTCCAGGCCCAAACAGCTACCGGAAAGTTGAAGGAAGTAATCAAACCGATTATTCCCAACGGATGATACTGATCATACATACGGTGTTCGCTGCGTTCCGATTGCATGGTAAAACCATTCAGCAAACGGGATTGACCAACTGCAAAATCGCAAATATCAATCATTTCCTGAACTTCTCCTAAGCCTTCCTGATAAATCTTACCCATTTCGAGAGCTACCAGATAACCTAAATCTTCTTTTGCTTCACGCAAGGCAAGACCAATCTGACGAACTATTTCACCTCTTTCGGGTGGCGGAACTTTTCTCCAGATCAAAAAAGCATTTTCTGCCTTTTTCATTACCATTTCATAGTCTTCGATGCTTGCATTTTTAACGTTGGCAATCACTCTGCTATCAATAGGTGATACCGATTCGGTAATATCGCCTTTAGTGTCGTACCATTCTACACCTGTGGTTACGCCATTATTCAACTCAGTTATTCCTAATCTTTCAAGGACTTCTTTTATTCTGATTTCGTATTTCATCAGTTTATTTTTATTTATTTGTCAGATTAATATTTCGTTAATTTTTTATAAGTCAATGATATTAATAACTTTGACAAAGTTGTTGTTTATATAAGTTTATTAATAATCATTTGATTACACTTTTGTAAGAAAAAACTTTGTCAAAGTTTAACAAACTATTGTTAGATATAACTCAGCATTTAATAATACTCGTGTTAAAGAGTAAATTTTCATGGTTTGTTTAATGTAAATTATTATTATTTCGACATATATGGATAAGTAAAGTCAGTAGCTGGCATCAGTGTTTCTTTAACTGTGCGCGGACTAACCCAGCGTAATAAGTTAAGATGACTGCCTGCTTTATCATTGGTACCTGAAGCTCTTGCACCGCCAAATGGTTGTTGTCCGACCACTGCACCGGAAGGTTTATCATTGTAATAAAAATTACCGGCAGCATATCGCAACGCTTTGCAGGCTTTTATCAATGCGTATTTATCATTGCTGAAAATTGCTCCAGTTAAAGCATAAGGTGATGTTTCGTCGCATATTTTCAATGTTTCGTCAAATTTATCATCTTCATAAATATAAATAGTCATTACCGGTCCGAAAATTTCTTCTTCCATCGTTAGATAATGAGGATCTTTAGTTACAATAACCGTTGGTTCAATAAAATATCCGATTGTACTATCGCCATTTCCTCCGGCTATTATTTCTGCATCATCCGAGTTCTTCGCTTTTTCGATAAACGACATGATGGTATTGTAAGCATTTTTATCGATAACAGCATTTACAAAATTATTAATATCAGCTACATCACCAACTTTAATTCTTGCAACCATTGATAGAATAATTGATTTTACTTCATCCCAAATCGAAACCGGAATATAAGCTCTTGAGGCAGCCGAACATTTTTGTCCCTGATATTCATAAGCTCCTCTGATAATTGCAGTAGCTAATTCCTGAGGTTTAGCCGTATTATGAGCAAAAATAAAATCTTTACCACCAGTTTCGCCAATCAGTTTAGGATACGATTTATAAAATGGAAGATTATCGGTAGCTTGTTCCCACAACTGGTTAAAAGTACGGTTGGAACCTGTAAAGTGAATCCCTGCCATGTCTTTGTGATTCATTACAATATTGCTGATGGTAGCTCCTGAACCGGGTACAAAATTGATAACTCCGGCGGGCATACCAGCTTCTTCAAATATCTTCATCAGATAATAGTTTGATAGTATTGATGTTGTTGCTGGTTTCCATACGGTTGTATTTCCCATTAAAGCAACCGAAATATTAAGATTGGCTGCAATGGCTGTAAAGTTAAATGGAGTAATTGTGTAGATAAATCCCTCCAGAGGTCTGTATTCTAATCTATTTAAACTATGACTTTCGGATGTTGGTTGTTCCCTGTAAATTAATGAAGCAAAATAGACATTAAATCTTAAAAAGTCGATAGTTTCGCAAGCCGAATCTATTTCTGCCTGATATATATTTTTACTCTGACCTAACATGGTGGCAGCATTTAATACATAACGGTATTTTTTAGAGATCAATTCAGCTGCCTTTAGCATAATTGAACCACGTTCTTCCCAAGCCAGATTCAACCATTCTTCTTTAGCTTCCAATGCAGCATTAATTGCCATTTGTGCTTCTTTTTCAGTTGCCTGATGATAAGTAGCCAATACATGCTGATGATTATGAGGCATTACAATTTTACCTGTTTTACCTGTTTTAATTTCTTTTCCTCCAATTAGCAAAGGAATTTCAATTTGCTGATTACTTTGTTTTTCAATCTCCTGCATTAATAGTTTATACTCCGCACTATCGGGTAAATAATCCAGAATTGTTTCATTAACAGGTTCTCTGAAATTATAAATTGAATTGTTCATTTTTAAGGTTTTGTTATATTAAACGAATTGTATAATTGTGCATTTCGTGCAAAAATAGTATTTTTTTATTAAATGAAAAATTAATTTAAAGAAAAATAATGTTGTGATTTATTAGGAAAATACTACGGTTCGTAATAATAAATTATGATAACTATTTAATTACTAACATTAAAAAAGCTCAAAATCAAATACTATCCAATGTACTATCTTTAAATATAACATTAATTATAATTAAATCTCCAACTATTAGGTTTCATTTTTTATGATAGTATAATTGGAACCAAAAATGCCAATTTCATTAATGATGTTGGCATAATTGATACCAGCGAACCCGATTTCAATAATGATGATGGCATAATTGACACCAGCGAAGCCGATTTCAATAATGATGATGGCATAATTGACACCAGCGAAGCCGATTTCATTAATAATGATGGCATAATTGATGCCAGCGAAGCCGATTTCATTAATGATGTTGGCATAATTGATACCAGTGAACCCGATTTCATTAATGATGTTGGCATAATTGATACCAGTGAACCCGATTTCATTAATGATGATGGCATAATTGATACCAG
>CAIZXK010000300.1 GCA_903936865.1 uncultured Bacteroidales bacterium
AGTATCTGTAAAAGTATTGTTTTTTTTAATACAAATTATAAAAACCTTTATCTTTTTTCAAAAAAAATATTGTTGATTGAAAAAAAACACGTAGGTTTGTAATGTAAATTTACAACATATTTTTAAATAACGTATACAAAATTAATTTTTTTTAAAATATTATTCATTGAAATCATACGAGGAAATAAAAAAAAGTGCATTATCAACAATTGCAAACGAAGCAGAATCAATTGTAAATCTGAAGAATTATATTGATATCGATTTTGCAAAATCAGTAGAATTGATTTTTAATTCCAAAGGAAGAACAATAATAACAGGTATTGGGAAAAGTGCAAATATAGGTATAAAAATTGTATCTACACTTAATTCTACAGGCACTCCTGCTGTTTTTATGCATGCAGCTGATGCAATCCATGGCGATTTAGGTATAATTCAACCCGAAGATGTAATTATCTGTATTTCTAAAAGTGGAAATACACCTGAAATTAAAGTGTTGGTTCCTCTTATAAAGTC
The DNA here is from genome assembly GCA_903936865.1 of uncultured Bacteroidales bacterium. GTDB lineage: Bacteria > Bacteroidota > Bacteroidia > Bacteroidales > JACABE01 > JACABE01. Next base: position 514 of record CAIZXK010000300.1, read on the forward strand.
TATGGGAAATAAGCTGATAGCTTTAGTTGGAAATATTAAATCTTATCTTGCTTTACAATCTGACCTTATTATTAATTGTTCTGTTGAAAAGGAAGCTTGTCCAAATAATTTAGCTCCAACTTCAAGTACTACCGCTCAATTGGTTATGGGAGATGCAATAGCAGTTGCTTTGCTCGAATGCAGAGGATTTACAACTAAAGATTTTGCAAAATATCATCCCGGAGGTGCTTTAGGCAAGCAATTGTATTTAAAGGTTTCCGATTTATCAATAAATAATGAAAAACCAAAGGTTCAACCATCTGATAATTTAAAGTTTACAATAATGGAAATTACTTCAAAAAGACTGGGTGCTGCTGCAGTGGTTGAGAATGAAATGATTATTGGAATTGTAACAGATGGTGATTTAAGAAGAATGCTTCAAAAAGATATATCTATTGATTTGCTTCTGGCAAAGGATATTATGTCGTTAAATCCAAAAACAATTAATAAAGACGAATTAGCTGTTACAGCTTTGAATTTGATGAAGCAAAACAACATTACTCAACTTTTGGTTGTTGATAAAAATAAAAAATATTCAGGTGTTATACATTTACATGATTTATTAAGAGAAGGCATAATTTAAATAACGATATGAATACTAATATTGAAGAATTCAACATGTACCGGCTTAAGATGAATGAGAAAATTTTAGCTGCCAACGATAAAACTATTAAAAGAATGTTTAATGCAGATACAAATGCATTTTTGGATGGAGCTTTGGATACAAAAACCAAGGAATTGATGGGTTTGCTTGCTTCAATGGTATTAAGATGTGATGATTGCATTCGTTATCACCTGATTAAATGTTTTGAAAATGGAGTTACAAATGATGAATTGTATGAAACTTTTGGAATTGCAAATTTAATTGGAGGAACTATTGTGATTCCTCATATTCGAAGAGCTGTAGAATTTTGGGAAGAAATAATTTCAGAAAACAATAAAAGCTAAATTTCATGGTTTTTATATTTTATTAAAGAGTTTATAAAAATGATATTAAGAACAGAAAATGTAATCAAAAAATATAAAAGCAGAACTGTTGTAGATAGTGTTTCTGTTCAGGTAGAAAGAGGTGAAATAGTTGGATTATTGGGTCCAAATGGAGCTGGGAAAACAACTACTTTTTATATGATAGTGGGTTTAATAAAACCTCTTTCAGGAAAAGTTTTTCTTGATGATATGGATATTACTGAAATGCCCATGTACAAAAGAGCACAAAATGGAGTTGGATATTTAGCTCAGGAAGCTTCAGTTTTTCGTCAGTTAAGTGTTGAGGACAACATAAAAGCAGTTTTAGAATTTACCAAATTAAGTAAAACAGAACAACATGAAAAATTAGAATCACTACTTACAGAGTTTGGTTTGCTGCATATAAGAAAAAGCATGGGTATCCAACTTTCCGGAGGCGAAAGAAGAAGAACTGAAATTGCTCGTGCACTTGCAGTTGATCCAAAGTTCATTCTTCTCGACGAACCGTTTGCTGGTGTTGATCCTATAGCTGTGGAAGATATTCAGGCTATAGTAAAAAAACTTAAGGAAAAAAATATAGGTGTTCTGATTACGGATCATAATGTCCATGAGACATTAAATATAACCGATAGAGCTTATTTATTGTTTGAAGGATCAATCTTAAAATCGGGTACTGCCGATGAACTTGCCGATGATGAGCATGTTAGAAGGGTTTATTTAGGTAAGAATTTCGAATTAAGAAAATAACATTCATTCTTTATCATACCAGCTTGCATACATTGGATAAGCATTTGCAATACGTAATATCTGGCCTTCTATTAATTGTTTATCCAATACTTTAATCTTTTTTGCCGGAATTCCTGCATATAAACTACCTGATTCAATTACAGTGTTTTCGAGTACAATTGCTCCGGCAGCTATCATTGAATTATTTTCGATAATTACACCATCCATTATTATTGCTCCCATACCAATTAATACATTATCGTGAATAGTACAACCATGAACAATAGCATTATGAGCTATAGATACATTATTTCCAATAAATAATGGTGCTTTCAGATAAGTACAATGTAGAATTGCTCCGTCCTGTACATTTACATTATTGCCCATTCTTATAGTATGAACATCGCCTCTTATCACCGTGTTGAACCATACACTACAATTATTTCCCATAATTACATCGCCTGTAATTGTAGCATTATCTGCCAAAAAACAATTATCGCCAAAAATCGGAGTTATTCCTTTAACAGATTTAATTAGTGCCATAAATTATAAATTATTGTTTCTGTATTCTAATAATATTTCATTGGTGATTGCTTCAAATTTATAGCCACATTTTTGGAAGTGTTCGATAAATTTTGGCAATGCGTACAATACCCGTTCTTTAGCTTTTATACTGTCGTGAAAAACAATTATTGAACCTCCAACAGTATTATTAATAACATTTTCCAGACATTGTTGTCCTGAAATATTTTTATCGAAATCACCACTAAGAACCGACCAGAGTATTGTAAAATACTTCTTCCTTATTTTATTAACTTGATTTGGTGTAATTTTCCCATAAGGAGGTCTAAATAAATTTGTTACAATAAATGCTTCACTTTTTTTTACATTTTCCAGGTATTTTTCAGTTGAGGTTTGCCAACCATTCAAATGATTAAAAGTATGATTACCTATACAATGTCCATTTTCTATTATATCGTTATAAATATCAGGATGTTTCATTACATTTTCGCCAACACAAAAAAAAGTGGCTTTACTATTATATTTATTAAGAATACTTAATATTTTTGGTGTAACATCCGGTATGGGACCATCATCAAAAGTGATGAAAATCCTGTTTTTATCATTTGGGATTTGCCAAATAATACTTTTACCCGTTAATTTACTTAATATATAAGGTGATTTTATGAAATACAATATTTTTTTTTATTTTAATAGATTGTAAAATTAATAAAAAAACCAGTATAAAAACTACGACTTGTATTAAAAGACACAAAATGAATAATATTTTTTAT